>CBFGWO010000015.1:0-35380 GCA_965652595.1 uncultured Cellvibrio sp.
CCCCGCCAATGTGCAGGATCGGATTCTGGTTAAACTCAGCGACCTGCCGCCGCTGCTGGGTGAAACCCTGTTGGCGGTAGAGGATAAAAACTTTCTCGACCATCACGGTGTTGCGCCTCTATCGATTTTGCGTGCGCTGGTGGTGAATGTGCGCGAAGGCGATGTGGTGCAGGGTGGCAGTACCCTCACCCAGCAGCTGGTGAAGAACTTCTACCTCACCCGCGAGCGCCACCTGCGCCGCAAGGTGCAGGAAGCCATTATGTCGGTGCTGCTGGAGTGGCATTACAGCAAGTCCGAAATCCTCGAAACCTATGTTAATGAAGTCTTCCTCGGCCAAAGTGGCCCCCGCGCCATCCACGGCTTTGGCTTGGCGTCACACCACTACTTTCGCCAGCCGCTGCGGGAGCTGGAACCTCAGCAAATCGCCCTGTTGGTGGGTCTGGTAAAAGGTGCCTCCTACTACAATCCCTGGCGCAATCCGGAGCGCGCCAAGTCGCGCCGCGATCTGGTATTGCGCGTGATGCATGAGGAGGGGCTGATTGACGACGCCCAGCTTAAACGCGCCCAGGCGGCGCCGCTGGGGATTGTCGAGGAGGTGAATACCAGCCTGGTGCGCTACCCCGCCTTTGTCGAGCTGGTGAAGCGCCAACTGGCCCAAGACTATAAAGAGGAAGATCTGCGCTCCGAGGGCTTGCGGGTGTTTACCAGCCTGTCGCCCATGGTGCAGCGTCAGGCGGAGCAGGCGCTCACCCAGCGCTTGCAGCAGCTGGAAAAACAACACAAAGCGCAAGATATGCAGGGCGCGCTGGTGGTCACCAGCGTGGGTGGTGGCGAGGTGCTGGCGCTGGTGGGTAATCGCCAGGCGCGCTTTGAAGGCTTTAATCGCGCGCTGGATGCGCGGCGCCCCATTGGCTCTTTGGTTAAGCCCTTTGTGTATCTCGCTGCGCTGGAACAGCCGCAAAAGTATCATCTGGGCACCCTGGTGGCCGACGACCCCATTAGCGTGAATTTGGGCGGTGGCGACCAATGGACGCCGCAGAATTTTGATCGCGTGAGCCACGGGCCGGTGCCTTTGCATCAAGCGCTTTCGCAGTCCTACAACCAGGCCACTGCTCGCCTGGGGATGGAACTGGGCGTGAATAAGGTTGCTCAAACCCTCAAGTCCGCCGGTTTCCAGGGGCGTCTGGTTGAAAACCCCTCGTTGCTGTTGGGTGCGGTGGATATGTCGCCCTACGAGGTAGCGGGTATTTACCACACCCTGGCCGCCGAGGGTGTTTATGCACCGCTGCGTGCCATTCGCGAGGTGCTCACCGCCACCGGCGAACCCCTGGATCGTTTCCCTTTGCAACTGCAACAGCGGTTTTCGTCGGAGTCCAGCTTTCAAATTCAGTACGCGCTGCAACTGGTCTTGCGCGAGGGTACCGGGCGCAGTGTTTACAATCAGTTTCCCGCCAGTTTGCCCCTGGCAGGAAAAACGGGCACCACCAACGATCAGCGCGATAGCTGGTTTGCGGGCTTTAGCGGCGAGCATCTGGCAGTGGTCTGGCTGGGACGTGATGACAATGGCACCACGCCCCTGACCGGCACGGCGGGAGCGCTTCAGGTGTGGGCTGATTTTATGCGCGGCCTGCCCACTCAGGGGCTGAGTCTGCAACCGCCGCCGGGTGTGAGCTTTGACTGGATAGACACGGCGAGCGGCCAGCTCAGTGCCGAACAGTGCGCGGGTGCCGTCTGGCTGCCGCTGCGTGAGAGCCAGCGCCCGGTCGACAGTGTGCCCTGTGTGTTTACCGCCAGTGATCGCCCTTGGTGGCAGCGCTTGTGGAATCCCTGAGCCGCGAATCGCCATCACCTATTGGATTAACCCGAGGAGGGTCAGTGTTGAACAAGCTGTGGGTTGTTATGGGTCTGGTTGTCTTGGGTTTTCTGGTGGGTTGCGCCGGGCCTGGGGTTCAGGAATTGCCCCCCGTGGTGGAAACCGGTGAGCCGACCGAGCCGGGAAGCTGGCCACCAGAAGAACTGCCGCCGGTCTCGCCGCCCGAAGTGACTCCCGAGGCGCCGCCACTGCCCAACTCGGCGGTGACCAGTCTGATCAATCAGTCTCGCGGCCACTACAACAGCCGCAACTATGCAGCGGCCATTGCCGCCGCCGAGCGGGGCCTGCGCATTGACCGGCGCGCACCGGAGCTCTATCTGGTCATTGCCCAGAGTTATGTGCAGTTGGGACAAAATGCCCAGGCGGAGCAGTTTGTACAGCAGGGTTTGCGTTACGCCCAGCCGGGCTCACCGGTAAGTGAGTCCTTGCAGCGGGTGAACAGGATTTTGCGCGGCGGTGATTTCTAGCCTTGGCGTTGAGCTCCTGGATGGCGCCGCTCAGGCGCTCTCTCGCTCCACAATGTTAAAACCCACGTCAATCCGCTGCCCCGGCTGATTCTCGTCAGGCGCACTGGTCATTTTTGCGATCAGTGCCTCGGCGGCCAGAACGCCTATTTCTTCGCCTTTAACCGCCACGCTGGTAATGGAGGGATGGGTATGGGCGGCAAAGTCCAGGTTGCCAAAACCGACCACTGCCAGATCCTCGGGTACCCGCAACCCCCGGTGCAGTGCCTCGCTGATTACCCCGTGGGCAATAGTGTCGGTACTGCAATACACAGCGGTAAAAGATTCGCCGTTATCCAATAGCTCTGCCAGCTGCTCGCGACCCTGCTGAAAGCGGGCGGGCGCCTCCACGGTGCGGCTGGCCAGGTTGTCGATACCCGCCTCGCGCAGGGCGGCCATAAACCCGCCGAAACGGCGCACGGCCCGCTGGTCATTGGCTGATACGGACGCAAAGCACCTATGGCCCTTGGCCAGTAAATATTCACCCACCACCTGACCCACGTGGCTATGGGAAAACCCCACCAGAGTATCTATGGGGTCAGGGGTCAGATCCCAGGTTTCCACCACCGGAATCAGCGACTGCTGCAAGCGGCGGCGGGTTTCGGCGGTGTGCTGGGTGCCGATCAGAATAATGCCGTCGGGGCGACTGCCGAGGATGGTAGTCAACAGCAGCTCTTCCTGCTGTATGTCGTAAGCCGAGAGCCCGAGCAGGGTTTGATAACCGGCGCGGGCGAGGGCGTCGGTAATGGCCTGCACCGTATCGGCGAATACCGCGTTGGCGATGGTGGGGACAATCAATGCCACCAGACGGCTCGAACGGCTGGCGAGGCTACCGGCGAGCTTGTTGGGCAAATAGCCGGTTTGGGCCACCGCCTCGCGCACCTTTTGCTGGATTTCCGGCGATACCAGCTCTGGTTGGTTGAGGGTGCGCGACACGCTGATGGGCGACACACCTGCCAACTTGGCCACATCGATCAGGGTGGGGGCTTTTTTGGGGGCTTTGATTTTTTGTGCTTGCTGTGTGTCGCGTGCACTTTTGGTGGTGTCACTCATGACTTGGCTCGGTGGTTATCTTGGCGGCTGGGCGTTTTTTTGGCAGATCATAGCCCAAGTTGTCTGCCGGGGGCCAAGCAAATAGTCATGTTGAATCACTGGCTGAGCAGCACCAAGAGTGCGCCCGCGAGGATAAGCGCTGCTGCCGAGGCGCGATCAAACCAGCGCCGATGATGATCCTCCTTAAGCCAGCCCATAATCAGTTGTCCGGCCCGGGCGTAGACCAGCATCCACACCAGATCCATCAGCACAAAAATAAGGGTTAACAAGGCAAATTGCGGCACCAGGGGCTCACCTGGCAGCACAAACTGGGGAAATACCGCCGCGAAGTACACCAAGCCTTTGGGATTGCTTACCGCTATTCCGAAGGATTTGAGCAGCAATCCGGCGCGCCCCCTGGCCAACTCCGCCTTAGTGGTGAGCGGCGATGCATCGCTGGTTCGCCACAGTTGGACTCCCAGCCACACCAGGTAGGCCGCGCCCAGCCAGCGAATGGTGTCAAACACGGCGGGTGAGCGGCTGAGTGCCAAGCCCACACCCAAGGCCGATAACAACATCAGCAACAAATTGCCAAGGGTTGCCCCCAGCATGGCCTGACTGGTGCGCGCCAGACCATAGCGACCGCCGTAGGCCATACAGGCGAGCATCACCGGGCCGGGGCTGGCGGATACCACGCAGGTGAGAGTAATAAACACCAGAAGTTGTTCGGCGGTGGGCAATGGCAGCTCGGGGTTGGGAGGACGAGGGCCGCTATTTTGCTCAGTCGCCGCACCAGCCACAAGGGGCGGTGGTGCGAGAAAGCAGCAGGCGCGACAAACTTACCTATACTTCAGTCACCCTTTGTTTTTCCAGGTTAGCGACGGATTCCATTATGACCAGCATTGCCAACGCCGCCAGAACACTCGAAGAGCTTCGCCAGGGGCTGGATGAAGCCTACTGGGAAGCCACCAGTATTGAGCGCAAGGATTTTTTCTACGACATCATCAGCGCCGTGCACGGCGAGCTATCCGAAGTGGCCAAGCTGAGCGTGCAGGATCATCATCTGGAGTATGAACCCATCACCCAGGAGTTTCGCACCGCCCGCGCCAAGCTCAGCAAGCTGCGCAAACTGCTGGATGATTATGTGTTGCGCTCGAGCACGGCGACGCGCCTGGAGTCCTTGATCAGTGACACTGTGGGGCTCCCAGGACGTTGACCTTATGGCTGGCGTTAACCCTCTGAACGTTAACATTGGTTAACTTATAGCCAATCCGAATCAGGCCCAAGGGGTTATTGCTAATCAATTTAAGCTGGATGCCCCTATCGCTGGCGGAATGCAGGGCCTGGTTAATACTTCAAGTAACTGGTCTGGCCGGGCACTGATAGGCAGTGGGGTCAGAGTCGGGTCTCCGCCAGTTTTGGGGCTCTCCCCCTTTGTTTGTACTCTAGTATGGTCTTGGCCGACGCCTCTTTGGAGACGTCGGCTTTTTTTTAACGGGTTTACAGTTTTAGGCGCGCGGCTATAATGCGCGCTTCTGCGCCAACGGGCAGCAGAGTGTCGGAGCGTAGCGCAGTCCGGTAGCGCACCTCGTTCGGGACGAGGGGGTCGGAGGTTCGAATCCTCTCGCTCCGACCAATTTAAAAGTCCAATGGATTGGAGGAAACCGCTATGAAGGGAGTCGTGTGTGCTTTGCTGGTATTGGCGTTAACCGGCGTGACGCCTGCGGTGGCAAACACAAAAAATTGCGAACACCACCTCACGCAAATTCAGCGCTACACGGATCTTCGCCGCAAAGGCGGAACCGCTCGCCAAATGGATACCTGGCACAAAAAAAGAAACTTTCACAAAGACGCTCATGCAGCGTGCAAACGATCAGCGGCGGGCCCGGCGGTTCAGGTGGCCGCGAATCCGCAAAGGCAACAGCTGCGCGCTGATGCCAAGCGGGAAATGGCAATCAATACCGCCAATCCGATCCTTCAGCAACTGATCAATACCTGCAATTTTTGGGTTCGGGAACACAAAAAGTCCCCGACCAAAGACACCCTGATCCAAAGAGACACCGCCTGTAACGCCGCCGACACGGCGCTTGCCAATCCCCCGCCCGTTGCCCCGCAAGACATTCTCCATACCCGCACCCTGGCGGAGTGCATCAAACCCGGCGATCTGATTGATAACCAGGTGGCAGATTGCATGCAGGGCAAGCTATCACCCGATTGGCATCAGTAGTGTGTCGGTACACGTGGAAAACGCTTGGCCCAATCGGCGTATTTTTCCAGCACCCGGTTGGGCAGGGTGGAGTACCAGGCGTAGCCCTCGCGGCGCTCCTGCGATACCTGACTGATGTCGTAATGAACTGAGTGATCGCGGTCGCCGAATAGGGGCAGGTTGGTGCCAATTTCGTAAAAGCGCGCCCACATGGGTGGCGCCGAGGCATCGGCGGTGGGCGCGCCATCGCCGCGCTTCCAGGTGTAACCCAGAATGCGGGTTTGCTGATACCAGGCCATGGCGTCGTGAATCGCGGCAATCATGGGTGCCGAGGGGTCAGGCAGCTCCATCAAAAAATTCACCAGTGCCACGCTTTCGGTGCTGGACAGGGCCGCCATTTCATAGGCCCTCGCCTTGGCGGGTGCCAGGGTGTAGGGATCGTGCTGTGCACCCCAAATGGTTCTTTGTTCATCGGCAATCACCTGGGTGTTAAGCACGCATTGCAGGCCTCGCTCAAGGCTCTGGCCTGCCTTGCTGCGCCAGTCGTCAGACACAAAGGCAAACTCGCCGGTACCGCGACTGACCGCCAGCAGCAGGCTGAGAATGTCCTCCATCAATTCGTCGTTGTAGGTTATGTAGTCGTGGTAACCACCCACCAGCGGGTAGTTTTGTGGCCAGCCACCGTTGGGGTACTGGGCGGCCAAGACGAGCGACAGGCCTTGTTCAAAGGCGGAGCGATAGGCGTCGCGGCCGGTAAGTGCGTAGGCCCGTGCCAATAGGCGCAATTGGGTGGTGGTGGCGCCGTTATCAAAGGTGGGCACGTATTTGGCTTCAACTCCAAAATCCATGCCTGGCTGGCGTTGAACACTGGCCATGTCGGTACGCTTGGACCAACCGCCGGATGGGGTTTGGAAGGAGAGAATAATCTCCAGAATCCTTTGGCCTTCTTCGCTGAAAAACCAGTCATCGGCCTGCTCAATATCAAAACCAAATTCCTTGGTGGCCGGCGGCTTTTGCGCCTGGCTTTTGCCCAGCTGGCGCAATTCGGCGGCTAAAAATTCGCGATCGATACGGGCGATAGCCTCGGATCTTGCGCGGTAGTCGGTCCAGGTTTCCTGGGGGCCTTGCTGTCGTGTTGGGTGGCCCGTTGATTGATGGGTGTGGTTGACACAGCCGATGAGGCTGAACAGCGCCAGGCTGATGGTCAATAGCAGAGAAAGGTGTTTCATGGTGAATTCCTGTATTTTTTGTGCCGCACCGGAAGCCTTCTGTGGGCTTTGCGGTTGGTTGATTGACGCGGCTGTTATGGGTTGAGTATCCGCTGGGCGAATAGCGCCAGTGTAGCAGCCGCACCCTGGCGGTGGTGGATTGTTGGCTGGCAATTCGCTGGTGCCGTGGTTAAGCTGGCCGCCGGTTAACCCACTTGCCCAAAAAACAAAAGAATTCAAACAGGAACCCCTATGGCGAAACTGGAATGTCATTTCTTTCCTGACAACCCTGCCTGCTGGCAGTGTCCCCGATGTCAGGCCAACTACAGCGAAAAATGTATTCCGGCAGGCCATAGTCACCACTGGGGCAAGCGTGGGCCCCGTTGCATTCGCTGCGAAACGGAACTGCACTATCTCGGCAATGCCACTGATGCCAAACCCTTTTGGCAAATGCTGCCGCACTTCTTTTCCTACCCCTTGCACCGCAACAGCCTGACAGTCATCGGCTTATTGGCCCTGCTCAGTATTCTGATGATGGGCTTTATTTTCAGTGTGATTCTGTTTTTGTTTGGGCTTTCGATCCTGGTCAAATACGGGCTGACGATTATCGAGTGTCGCGGGCGCGGAAAAGTCGAGCCGCCGAACCTGAGTGATGTTCTCGGGCCTGACGAAAACAGTCTTTTTTTACGGCAGATGGCGTTGATGTTTTTGCTGATGCTGGCGGTGTACGGCGCCTACACACTCAACTCATCCCTGGGCTTTGTGGTTAGCCTGTTCGTCACCTTTGCAATGCCCGCCAGCATTATGTTGCTGGCGGTGGATAAATCAGTGCGGCGAGCACTCAATCCGCTGGCGCAAATCAGTTTAATGCTGGCGGTGGGCTGGCCCTATTTGCTGTTGTGGTTATGCATTCAAATCGTTTCAGCGGGGCCCATGTATTTATCCGAGCTGTTACTTTTCCTTTTGCCGGATGTGATGGTGCTGCCCATGCTGGTGGCGGTGAGTGCTTATTTTGCGTTTGTGCTCTACACCATGATGGGCTATGTGCTTTTTGAGTATCAGCAAGAGCTGGGTTTGGCAGCGGCGGTAGAGCCCCAGCAAATGGAGGTGCGGGATTTTGAAAAAGCCAAAGCCCTGGGCGAAGCGCGGGTGTTGATCAAGGACGGAGACTATATGCGTGCCCGCGCCAGCCTGCGCAAGGCGCTCGATCTGGTTCACGACGATATTGAATTGCACCTGCACTATCACAAGCTGTTGATGTTGTTGGACGATAACCAAGCGCTCGCCAATCACGGCGAATATTTTGTTGAGCTGGCGGCGCGCCAGGGGTGCTTGGGTAAGGCAGTACCTGTGGTGGTGGATGTGCAAAAACGTGTGCCGGATTTTCGCCTGAAGAATATGGGTTTGGCGCTGGAGCTGGCACGTCACCTTCAGTTGCAGGGGCAGCATCGCGCGCTGGTGCGTTTGTTTCACAATTTGCACAAAACCCATGGCCAAGACCCCTTGTTGCCAGAGGCCTATTTTTTGGTGGCAAGTGTGTTGTTTGACAAGCTTAATGACGACGCCAAGGCGATGGCGCTGATCGAGTTTCTGCTAAAAAAATATCCCCAGCATCAGGATCGCGCTCAGTGGTTGGCATTGCGTGCGACGCTGGAGTCGCTACCCTAGCTCAAGGCGCCAGCAGTGTTTTCAGTTGTGGATGGCTCACACCCAGTTGCTGCGCGCGCTGAGCCCAAATACGCGCAGTTGTTTTGTCGTTGTGTTGCGCAAATTTCACCGCCAGCGCGAGCGAGAGCGGGCCGGTGAGTGCCGGTGTTTGCGGTGAAATTTGTGCATACTCCGCCAGCAGTTCGCGTACCGCAAGTCGCCATGCAGCGAAAGGTGTTTCCTTGGCCACAAATTGTTTGAGCAGCGCAAAGCAACTTTCGTGAAAGGCCTTGCTGTGCGGCTGGCTTTTGGTTAGATCCACCGCCGCCCGCCAGGGACGCGGGTCGAGTGGATAGTTGTTGCAGGCACGGCGAATCAGCAGTTGCGCCTTGCTTGCATCCAGGTTGGCCATGGCGCGGTCAATAGACTTGAGTAGCTCGTCCAGTTCCGCATTTCGTTGGATGCTTTCTTGCACCGCAGAAAATTCAGTTTGGGTGCGCTTGGCCAGCAACATTAGCAGTGCCCCGGCAACCAGGCCGCCTGCGTGAGCCGAGTAGGCGGTGTTGGAGTCGATAAAAAAATGGCCGTAGATTTCGTTGCCCAGCCAAAGCGGCAAAATCATCAACGCGGGTGCGCGAAACTCGCCAAAATAAAACAGTAGCGTGTAAAAAAAGCGGATTTTGCGTAAGCGGTAGAGCGCAAGGTACATGCCCATCAGCCCCGAAATTGCGCCCGAGGCGCCCACCACCGGTGTCATGTCATCCAGGTTCAATGAAAGATGGACCAGGTTGGCGGCAATACCAGCCAGCAAGTAAAAGCCCAGATACAGGTGCGCGCGCAACACGCTTTCGAGCGCAAATCCGAACAAAAATAAAAACACCATATTGCCAATCAGGTGATCCCAGCCGCCGTGTAAAAACAGGTTGGTGACAAAGGTCAGCGGCCGCGCTTCGGCGGGCGTCATGCCCCCGGCATAGATACTGATGCGATTGCGCTGGGCTTCCACCTGCTCGCGTTCCTCTCGCCAGTTTTCCGCTGTGCCTGCCTGCAATGACGCCCAGTGGGTCCGTAGAAACTGGTCAAATTCCCGATCGCTGAGAATGGTTGCGCCCAGCATTTGTGCGCGCTGCTGGGGTCCGCTCAACTGATCCAACTCTGCGCGCATGTCTTGTGCGAGTTGCTCATCGTCCAGGTATTGCCAAAAAAGCGGCTCTTCCTCGGCGAGCAACTGAAAGTTGAGGTAGGTATCGAGGGTGAGTTGTTGGCGTTGCTCGTCCTTGCCCTGATAAATAACAAAAACCAGCAGGTTGAGCAGAATTAACCCCAGGGTGATCAGCGGCGGGCGCGACCATTGGGGTTTGTTTTCAATGGGGATAATCAACATGAATCAAGCAATTCCCTGCGGTTAGTGGTGTTGCGCCTTGGGTTGCGGGCTCACACAAAAATATTCTCGTCGCCGGGGAAAACGCCCGCTTTTACATCCGCCACATATTTGCGCATGGCGCCGGGAATATCCTGCGCTTCGAGCAAAAAGTTTTTGGAGAACTTGGGCGGCTGTTCGGTTAGGCCGAGGATGTCATTGATCACCAGCACCTGGGCATCAGTATCGCGCCCCGCGCCTATGCCGATGGTGGGTATGGGAATCTCGCGGGTGATGCGCGCGGCCAGAGCGGCGGGTACGCATTCCAGTACCAACAAATCTGCACCGGCGTCGGCCAGCAATTTGGCGTCGGCCAGTATTTTATCGGCGTCTTCCTGGTTGCGACCCTGCACGCGAAAGCCGCCAAATTTATTCACCGATTGTGGCGTCAGGCCCAGGTGGGCGCACACGGGCACGCCCCGCTCGGCGAGCATACGCACAGTGTCCGCCAGCCAGGCGCCGCCTTCCAGTTTCACCATCTGGGCGCCCGCTTGCATGATGCGCGCGCAGTTGCGCAGGGCATCCTCGGGGGTGGCGTAGGTCATAAAGGGCAGGTCGCCGATGATCAGGGATTTGTTGTTGCCCCTGGCCACCGCCTCGACGTGGTAGATCATCTGCTCCATGGTGACCGGGATGGTGGAGTCGTAGCCCAGCACCGTCATGCCCAGGGAGTCGCCGATCAGCACCACCTCCACCCCGCAGCGCTGGGCCATAGCAGCCATATGGGCGTCGTAGAGGGAAATCACCACGAACTTTTCGCCCTGCTGCTTGAGTTTGTAGAGGGTGTTGATGGTGACGGCTTTGGTCAGAGCGGTATCACCACCGGCTTCGCCGGGTAGTTTGCTGTAGGGCATAGGGGTCTCCTGATGAGTGCGTTGGCACCGTCAGAGCATGGGGTTGGGGTTGTAGTAGTGGCGGCCACTTTTAATGGTGAGTATGTATTCCACCAGTTGGCGAAAGTGATCGCGATTGCGCGCCAGATCCAGATCCTTGGCGTTGACGATCAGCAGGGGCGCGCCGTCGTAGTAGTGAAAAAATTCGGTGTAGGCATCGCTCAATGCCTTGAGGTAGTCGGGGCTGATGCCCTGCTCCAATGGATTGCCGCGCTGGCGAATGCGCTCGGCGAGCACATCCAGGGGCGCTTGCAGGTAGATCACCAGATCCGGTGTAGGAGCATTGATGGTGAGCCGGTCATACACCTGCTGGTAGATAGCCAGCTCGTCGTCATCAAGAGTAACCCGTGCAAACAGCTGGTCTTTTTCGATCAGGAAGTCCGCCACCCGCACCGGCTCGAAGAGGTCATCCTGGCGCAGGGCTTCCAATTGGTTGGCGCGCTGGAACAAGAAGAACAGCTGGGTGGGCAGGGCGGTGGCCTTGGGGTCGCGGTAGAAGCGCGCCAGAAAGGGGTTTTCCTCGGCCTGCTCGAGCAGCATGTCGTAGTTGAACAGACGCGCCAGGTTGCGCGCCAGGGTGGTTTTACCCACGCCGATACAGCCTTCAACGGCGATATAGCGCGGTAGCGGCTGGCCGGTCAGGTCCAGTTGCAGGTCTTCAAAAATTGCGTCCACACAAACTCCTAGGCAGTGGCCAGCGGCACCAGATCGCCGCGGGGGCAGAGCTCGCACAGCCGGGTCAGGCTGGTGCCACAGGGTAGCACCAAATCCGGCGCTATGGCGGCCAGGGGATAGAGTACAAAGTTGCGTTGGCTGAGGTAAGGGTGAGGCACTTTCAGGCGCGGCAGGTCTATCTGTTGATCGCCGTAGAGCAGCAGGTCCAGGTCGAGGGTGCGCGGTCCCCAGTGTTCCAGTCTTACCCGCTGGTGGGCCTGCTCCAAGGCTTGGAGGGCATCGAGCAGAGCCAGGGGTGACAGACGGGTTTCCACGCAGGCGACAGCGTTGACGTAATCCGGCTGCACCGGGCCAACGGCCTTGCTGCCGTAGAGCGGCGATTGGGCGAGGAGTTGGGTGTTCGGCAGTTGCGCCAGTTCAGTGAGCGCGAGTTGCAGGTGGGCGCGGGGGCTGGCCAGATCCCCAGCCAGATTGCTGCCCAGGCCGACATAGGCCCTGACCGGCGACTCAATCACCCGCCGGAGCCTCCCCGGCCGGTTTGCGGCGGCGCGGTGCCCGGCGACGGCGCGGCTTGTCGCTCGCCTCGCGTTTGTTGAGATCTTTGATCATCTGTTCACGCTGGTCGTCGTCAGCGGTCTGGAAGTGAGTCCACCAGCTGCCCAGGCCATCGAGTTTTTCGCCCGCTTCCTCACGCATCAGCAAAAAATCGTAGGCGGCGCGAAAGCGGGGGTGATCCAGCAGACGAATGGCGCGCATCCCCGAGCGTTGGGTCAAACGGTGCTGCAAATCCCAGATTTCGCGCATGGGAATAGAAAAGCGCTTGGGAATAGCGGTGCGCGCTACCTGCTGCGCTACCACCTGCTGTGCTGCCTGGGCATAGGCGGCCATGGGTGGCATGGAGCGCGTAAGGCGCGCCTGTTCTTTTTGCAGCGCGGGCCAGAGCAGGGCGGCGTAAATAAAGGCGGGCGTAACGGTTTTTTCCGCGCGTATGCGCTTGTCGGTGTTAACCATCGACTGCTCGATCAGCTTTGCGCCCAGCTCGTCGCCCGCGTCCAGCGCGTCGGCGGTGCCGGGAAACAGGTGCTGAAGCAGATCGTAATCGCGCAGCAGTTCGAAGGTAGCGGTGGCCGAACCGTTGAGGAAAAGCTTGAGCACTTCTTCAAACATGCGCGACGAGGAGATGTTGCCCAACAGGCTGCCCAGTTCGCGGATGGGTTTGGCGGTGCCCGGCTCTATTTGAAAGCCCAGCTTGGCGGCAAAGCGCAGCGCGCGCAGCATGCGCACAGGGTCTTCTTTGTAGCGGGTTACCGGGTCGCCGATGATGCGCAGCAGCCGACGCTTGAGATCATCCATGCCGCTGGTGTAGTCGTGTACCGAAAAATCTTCCGGGGTGTAGTAGAGGGCGTTGACGGTAAAGTCGCGGCGCAGGGCGTCGGTGACCACATTGCCGTAGACGTTGTCGCGCAGCAGCATGCCATCTTCGCTGCGTTTGACCTGGGTGCCCTCTTCGTCGTTGCCGCGAAAGGTGGTGACTTCCACCACCTCGCGCCCCATGCGCACATGCACAATTTGAAAGCGGCGCCCAATGATGCGCGCACCGCGAAAAATGCGCCGGACTTCTTCCGGGGTGGCGCTGGTGGCCACGTCAAAATCCTTGGGTTCGCCGCCGAGCAACAGGTCGCGCACCCCGCCGCCCACCAGATAGGCCTCGTAGCCGGATTCCTGTAGCTGCTTGATAATTTTGAGCGCGCCGGAGCTGATGTGTTTGCGCGAGATATTGTGCTGGTCGCGCGGGATGACCCGCAGTTTGCCATGGGTGGTTTTGCTGGCGCGGGGGGCGATAAAACTGAGCAGGCGTTTAAGCATAGAGGGGCGGTTGCCGGTGATAGTGGTGGCGCTCGAGCAAGAGCGCGGACGTTGTTGGAGTGGGGCGCAAGTCTAGCACGGGCACCGGGGGCAGGAAACTCGCGGTTCACAGGCCAGACTTGTGCGGTTAAGCTGGCCTTTATTACACACTTGCCCTTCGGAATTGGACACCTGCTTATGACGTTTCCCATCAAGGTCAGAGACTATCAACACTGCCCTCACTGTGGCTTGGGTTTTCCCAAGGATGAGGCTATTTGCCCCCACTGCACCGGGCGCTCCCAGGCACAAGTCAATTTGCTCAAGGCGCGCTACAAGCTTGAGCGCAAAAGCGCCGCCAGCCTGGGGCTGGTGTTTTTGCTGCTGGCCGTGCTGCTGGTTTTTGCGGTAGCGAGCTATGCCGAGGAGGTGCCCAGGCCTGCGGTCACTCTGGATAGCGCGGGCTACGCCCGAGTTAGCCCTGACGGCAAGGTGGCGGTGGCCACGGTTCACCCCTTGGCGAGCCAGTTGGCCATGGAGGTGGTCGCGCAAGGTGGCAATGCTATAGACGCGGCCCTGGCAGCGGCTTTCGCGCTGGGGGTGGTGGATGGCCATAACTCGGGTATCGGCGGCGGCGCCTTCGTGCTGGTGCGCCTGGCCGATGGCCGCATCCTGGCGATTGATGGCCGCGAAATGGCGCCCGCCGCCGCCCACCGGGATATGTACCTGGTAGACGGCCAGGCCAACGCCGACCTCAGCCGCACCGGCGCTCTGGCGGTGGGCATCCCTGGCTCAGTAGCGGCGCTGCATCAGCTCCAGCAATTGGGCGGCAAACTGAAGTTCCGCGATACCCTGCTACCTGCTGCTGATCTGGCCGAAAAGGGGTTTCCCCTGTCGCGCAGCAAGGCGGATCGCATTGCCTCCACCGCTCAACATCTTGCGCGCTTTCCCGCCAGCGCCGCCATTTTTCTCGATAAAGAGGGCAAGCCTCTCGCCGCTGGCAGCCTGCTGCGCCAGCCCGACCTGGCCAACACCTATCGCCAACTGGCGGCCAAGGGGCCGGATTATTTTTATCGCGGCGACTTTGCCAAGCGCACCGAGCGCTGGATGAAAGCCAACGGCGGCCTGGTAACGCGCAAGGATTTTGCCAACTACCGCACCCAGCTGCGTACGCCGGTGAAATCGGCATTTGCTGGTTACACGATCTACGGCTTTCCGCCGCCCAGTTCGGGTGGCACCCACGTGGCGCAAATACTCAACATGATTGAGCCGTTTGATTGGTCTGAACTCACCGCTGCCCAGCGCTATCACCTATTGGCCGAAGCCATGAAATTTGCCTTTGCCGATCGCGCCCAATGGTTGGGCGACAGCGATTTTGTGGAGGTGCCCGAGGGCTTGACCGATAAAACCTATGCGCAACTTCTGGCCAAAAATATCAGCTTGCAACAGGCGGCTAAATCGGTGAATTACAGCGATCCCCGTGTGTTGCTTAAAGCGCAAAAGGAGGCCGAAGCTCAATTGGAAAAACACACCACCCACATAGCCACTGCTGATCTTGAAGGTAACTGGGTGGCGATTACGTCCACGGTAAATACCAGCTTCGGCAGCAAGGTGGTTATCCCCGGCACGGGCGTGGCGCTTAACAATCAAATGGATGACTTTTCCGCACAGCCCGGCGCAGCCAATGCGTTTGGGTTGGTGGGTTCAGAGGCCAATGCTATAGCACCGCGCAAGCGCCCCTTGTCGAGCATGAGCCCGACCTTGGTACTTAAAGGAGAGCAGCCGGTGATGACCTTGGGCGCTGCGGGTGGGCCAACGATTATTTCGCAGGTCGTGCAAAGTTTGTTGTACACCCTGGCCGATGGTATGGCCCCTACTGAGGCGCTAATGCAGCCCCGCGTTCATCAGCAGTGGAACCCCAATGTGCTTTATGTGGAGGCTGCTATGGATGAAAAGCTGCAAGCGGAATTAACAAAACTCGGACATGAATTGCGTGTTTGGCCGAGCATGGGGGCGAGCCAGATTATTCAATTGCGCGAGGGCAGGCTTCATCCTTACGCCGAACCGCGGGTGATCAAACGCAACGAAAATAAATAGGAATAATTTTTTGCAATAGGGTCTGCTTTCACGTTGGCGGCCACCGTGCTAGTGTGCGCTTGTTTTTCTAACAATAATCATAGTAAGGAGCGCACTATGACGAGCCCTGTCGGTCGCCTTTTCAAAAAAGGCATGGTGTTTAACGGTGTAATTTCGGTCACATTTCTGATTAGCCTGGTTGCAGGTTTTTCTGTCTTTGCTGCGCAAAATGATGCGCAAGTTATGCATAACACGTATAGCAAGAATCAATCATCTGTTACCAATAAACCCTCACAGATTTCCCCGGCTAAGAACGGCCAGTCCAAAAGCCTTCAACATATGGCGCGAGGCAATCCACAGCAGCCTCTGCGCTTGTTGGTCAAGCTGGAAGGCCAGGCACTGATTCCCTATGTCAAACAAGAGCGAGCCAAACTGGGTGCTGGACGTGGGCAATTAAAATCATCCGACCGCCAGCAATTGGCAACAAAAGCGCAAAGCCACCAGCAAAATTTGCGTAAAGCGCAGCAGACGCTTTTGGCCAAAATGCGCCAGGAAAAATTGCTAATTGCTACCCACCGCGAATTTATTGATTTGACAAATACGCTGGCAATTACTGCCAAAGCGGGTGATGTTGCACGCATTAAAAAATTGCCGGGTGTCGTCGAGGTGTATCTTGATAATCAGGTGCGCGCGAACCTGGAGCAGAGTGTTCCTGCGTTGGGATTGCCCGATGTTTGGCAGCGCCGTGATGCTCAGGATAGAGGCTTAACCGGTGCGGGAATTAAAGTTGCGATTCTGGACACAGGTATCGACCACACCCACCCGGATCTTGGTGGCTGCTTGGGCGCCAACTGCAAAGTGGTCGCTGGATACAACTTTACTGACAGCGGCGAACCAGATGACGCAATGGACAAAAACGGCCACGGAACACATGTGGCGGGCATAGTGGCAGCAAATGGAGAGCTCAAAGGTGTTGCACCCGGTGCGTCACTTTATGCGTTTAAAGTACTTGATAATCTGGGTGCTGGCCTGGATAGCGGCATTATTGCCGCGCTCGAAAAAGTGGTTGACCCGGACGGAGATCCGCTCACGGATGATCACATGGATGTCGCCAATCTGAGCCTGGGTGCGCCGGGTGTGACCGACTCTCCGGCCGTAGACGCGGCGAATCAGGCGGTAGAAGCAGGCGTGGTACTGGTGGTTGCTGCGGGCAACGAAGGCAGCAGTTATTTCACGGTATCGGCACCGGGAACTGCTGAGCAAGTGATTACCGTGGGCGCCGTCGACCGTGAAAACGCCATTGCCGATTTTAGTTCCCGCGGGCCAGTGCGCAACAAAAATTTTATTAAACCGGAAATCATGGCCCCCGGCTTCGACATTAATTCCACAGCACCTAAAGGCAAGTACGAAGTCATGAGTGGCACCAGTATGGCGACGCCTCACGTCGCTGGTGCTACTGCGTTATTGTTGCAGCAATTTCCCGGCGCATCCCCGGCGGAAATCAAAGCCCGGTTGCTGGGGAGTGCTCAGGACGTAGGGCTTGATGTGTTTGAGCAGGGCATGGGTTTGCTGGATGTGTCTGCTGCGCTGGAATTGGGCCTGGTAGCTGAGTCGCCTTTGCTCGCGCTCGGATATGTGGATATTGACCAAGCCACCTGGCAAAAAGAATTCAG
The DNA here is from genome assembly GCA_965652595.1 of uncultured Cellvibrio sp. Lineage (GTDB taxonomy): Bacteria > Pseudomonadota > Gammaproteobacteria > Pseudomonadales > Cellvibrionaceae > Cellvibrio. The sequence goes on from CBFGWO010000015.1 coordinate 17,049, forward strand.
TGTTGAGCTGAGTAACCTGAGCGAAGAACCACAAGCATTTGAGTTTTTGCTCAGTGACACTGTACCCGCCGGTATGACTTTTTCAATAGTGTCTGAAACACAACAGGAAATCGCTGCGGGTGAGTCAGTTGAGGTGAATGTTCAAGTCACTGTTGATAACGCGCTTTTGCCTTTTTCTGACAAAGACTCACTTCATCATCAGGCGAATCTGATCTTGCGTCAAAATGGTCATGATTATCGCTTGCCGGTGGCGCTGTTCAAGGCTGCACAATTGGAGCTCGACGTTTCCAGCGGCTTTGCCTGGGTTCATTTGTATCGCGAGGAAGATGATTTTTCGCTGACTTTTGACGTGGATTGTGAAGAGCAGGGGCAACTACATAGCCTCAATTTACGGCCTGGTACCTACCATAGTGTCTGGCATTACAGTGCGGATCAGGATTGTGGTTGGCCGGATACCTTGGTTCTTCGTCGTGGGATTGAGCTGACGAGCAAGACCCAGGCAAGTGCTTCGCGTGATCGAGCTATTTATGAGTTGAGTCTGAGTCAAATTGTCGACGCGGCAGGTGTCAGTCGATCGCTGGATGACTATACCACGCTAGGCTTCTGTGCGACCTATTGGGACAAGGCCATGGACTTTCAGCAATTCAGCTGCGGGGGTTCGGTGTCCAACGGTCGAGTGATGAAATTCAATCAATTGGATGCTGATTTTAAGTTCAGTGTTGGATTGTTTTTGCAAGAAAAAACGTCAACGGATTCTGCCAACCCATCGCTGGTGTTTTTCAATCATAACCTGGATGAAGGTCTTTCCGACGACAAAAAAATTGCTTTGGATTTGCGCAATCTCGGGCGAATGGAGTTTGAGTATCTAGACGCGGCCTATCTGTCACAGGGCGTTACTCTGGTTACTGAACTGGGGCAGGTTTCCGGATTAGAGGGGCTTTCAAATATTTCCAGCTCTGCACAGGGAGAGGATGTTTATCACAACGCGTTTGGCGTAACGCTGTTCGCGAATTTTGCCAGCCTGAAACCGGGCGAGTGGTTTCCCGGCTTGAATGTTTCATTGCATCAGGATTTTCTGTCGGAAAACTATGTGTGGATGTCGCCTTTGGTGGGCACAGGCCCCCTCGGCTTTGTGGATGCCGAGTCCTTGTTCAAGGTGAATGCAGCTACCAACAACTACCCCTACAAGATTTTGCATGAACACCAGGAGCCGCTGATCAGTATTAAGGATAACGGCTATTACCTTTCTGGCTACTTCGTATACGAAAGAGATGTTGGGCAGATTGCTTCGCGCGACTATTCTTTTTGTCCGTTTTGTAGAGGGCTGCAAAAGGATGAAACCCACAACGCTTTTGGTGAGCTGATGCCCTACCAGGTCTACTGCGATGGCGCTCTGGTGGATGAGGGACAAATAGAAAGGATATTGGCTGCTGATGTAAGTGACTCGACTGATTGCGAGCGCTTTGAAGTGCGGGTTGAAATGGATACTCGCTTTCAGGGCATCAATGATACCTCGATAGTGGAGGCAGTTATCGCGCTCGACTCAGTGGATGAATGGCGTGATTGGATAGAGTCGCTTGCGGTTCACGAGCTGGCGCTGCTCGATAGTGATACGCCCACTCGCGTTTTGAAAGGCCCCTCACCAGAAGTGCGTTTGGTGGTGGCGCCCTCGGGGCAGTTCCCCGATGCGCCGCGCACACTTAACGCCAAGATCGAATTTAAACTGGCGGGAGACACCGATTGGACCAACTTGCCCCTAACGCAAAGCGAAGAAACTTACGTGGCAAAGTTGCCAGTGATGACAGGCTCTCACACGGGTTCCTTGCGCGTCTCGGTAGCGGATGACAAGGGCAATACCACTATCCAAACACTCAATTCGATTTTCCTGTTGGGCTCAGGTGCCGAAGGTGGTTGGCGTTTTCCAATATTGCCAGCCCTGAGCATTGAGGCTACTGGGCCATTGACCCCCTATGAATTACCTGAGGTTAGAGTGACGAGCGACGGGGGTGTGATTTTACAAGCGACCACGGAGGATCTTGGACCCTATGCCGTGGGAGAGCACGCAATCAATTGGCGAGCCACTACGCCTCAGGGCGCTGAATTGCGCGCGGTGCAGGAATTGGTGGTGATTGATACTGTCCCACCGCAAATCACGGTGGAAACCTACACCAGTGTTATCACCACGGCTGGTGTCAGTGTTGTTAATCCCGTTCAAGCCAGCGCAATAGATTTGGTCGATGGCGAAGTGAACGTCACGCCAGACAAGACCGGCCCTTTCGCTGTGGGTGAACACCAAATATTTTGGGAGGCGGCAGATTCATCCGGCAATTTAACCATAGTCACCCAGACGCTGATCGTGACGACGGAAGCAACCAATCCGCCGCCGGAAATAAACCCAGAGCCGGAGCCAACACCGACCCCAACGCCAACGCCAACACCGGTTCAGCCTGTTCAAGGCAGTAAATCGGGTGGTGGTTCTTCCGGCAGCGTATTTTTGCTGCTGCTCTGCCTGATAGCCGTTGGTGCTCATCGACGCGTTGGATTCGCTTTCAAAGGCTAGCGCACACCCGTCTGCGGCCTCTAGAGTTTTATGCTCGAAAGGCCGCCATCCACATGCACCACCTGGCCCGTCATCCAGCGCGCTGCTGGGGATAATAGAAAGGCCGCCATAGCGGCCAGATCTTCGGCCTCTCCAAGTTTTTGTAGCGGATGACGCTTACTCGCAAGCTCGCGCTTTTCCGCACTGCTAATCAACTTGTCAGCAAGAGGTGTAAGGGTTAATGAGGGCGCAATCGCATTCACACGAATTGCGGGCGCCCATTCAGCGGCCAGACTACGCGTCAGGCCTTCGACTGCGCCTTTTGCCGCAGCGATGCTCGCGTGATAAGGCATGCCGCAGTTGGCGGCAACACTGCTAAAAAGCACCACGCTGGCTTGAGGTGATTGTTTGAGTGACTGGTGCGTTGCCTGCAAGGCGCGCACAGCACCCAGCAGGTTGATGTGTAAATCCTGCAAAAAGTCTTCGGGCGAGAGACGCGAAAAAGGTTTGAGATTAATACTACCGGGGCAATAAACCACGCCATCAAGGGGAGCGGGAATTTCCGGTAAGCTCGCCGCTTGATCAGTAATGTCGCAGCTGTAAACCAGGGCGCCGGGGATAACCACCGCATTGCGCGCCCAGACATGAACTTCGTGGCCCTGGCTCACCAGCATATCCACCAGCGCCCTGCCTATGCCTTGGGTGCCGCCAACAATCAAATACTGACTCATGAATAACTCCACCTGATCTCGAGTGGAGTCATACGAATTTAACCGAGTGGCAGATCTTGCTGGTGTGTGTTTTTACTCACGCGTAAATACAAACACGCCCCGTAAATCCAACTGCAAATACACCTCCGCTCCCATCGCCGGCAACGCATCGCTGGAAATCTGCACTTGCAGCGGTGCCATAGGCGTATCCTCCAGCGCAACACCCAGTAGCGCATTGGCACCCAGGCTGTGACTTTCCTGCAATCGCGCGCGCACGCCTTCTGCTGCCAGCTTGATGGCCTCGGGGCGTATCAAAACTTCCGCCTGGCGGCCCTCGGGCAATCCGGGCGCGGCGATTTTGCCAAAGGGGGTGGTCACCGCTCCCTCAATCACTGGCCCAGCCAGGCGGTTTACATCCCCAAAAAACTCCGCCGCAAAGGGGCAATTGGGCTGGCGATAAAGTTGTTCCGGCGTACCCAGTTGCACCAATTCGCCCGCCCGTAAAAGCGCAATGCGGTCTGCCATAAACATGGCGTCGTCCGGGTCGTGGGTGACCAGGATGGAGGCGATACCGGAGGTTTTAAGCAGGTGCAGAGTGTCCAGGCGCATGCGGTGGCGCAGGCGCACATCCAGATTGGAAAAGGGTTCATCCAACAGCAGCAGGCGCGGGCGGGGCGCCAGGGCGCGGGCCAGGGCTACCCGCTGTTGCTGGCCGCCGGAGAGCTGATGCGGAAAATCCTCTGCCCGCTCTGCCAGGCCGACGCGCCCGAGCATGGCCAGGGCCAGGTTTTTGCGCTCGGCGCGCGGGGCCTGGCTCAGGCCGAAGGCCACATTGTCTTGCAGTGATAAGTGGGGGAAGAGGGCAAAGTCCTGAAATACCAGGCCTATGTCGCGCTGCTCTGGCAGCTGGTGCAGGGCGGGGCTGGCAATCACTTCACTGTCGATGCTGATCTGACCCGCCTGTACCCGCTCCAGACCTGCAATCAAGCGCAGCAGGGTACTTTTGCCGCAGCCCGAGGGGCCTACCAGGCAGAGGACTTCACCGGCGGCCAACTCCAGGGAGATGTCTTTAAGCACCGGTTGGTCGTCAAAACGGTGGTGCAGCTTGCTGAGACTAAGTTGGTGGGCACCGGGTGGGCTGGAAATATTCATCGAGTGTTATTCATCGCAGGTCGAGGGCCTTGTGCTTTCAACAGGCGCAAGCAAAGGGCGCATTATGCACTGGCTTGGCGGCTACCGTAGCGGTTGAGCAACAAAATGGGCACCAATCCGGCCAGCACAATCAGCAATGCTGCCACCGCGCCGCTTTCGTAGCTGCCCCGCGCCGCTTCGGCGTAGAGGTGGGTCGCCAGAGTTTCAAAATTGAGTGGGCGCAACAGCAGGGTGGCAGGTAGCTCCTTCATGCAGTCCACAAAAATCAGCAGCATGGCGGCGGCCAGCGCCGGGCGACTTAGGGGCAGGTGGATGCGCCCGGCGCGGCGGTTGGCGTTGGCGCCCAGGGAGCGGGCGGCGTCATCCAGCGACAGCGGGATTTTGCTCAGGCCCGCTTCCAGCCCGCCGCTGCCAATGGCGAGAAAGCGCGCCGTATAGGCGTAAATCAGGGCAAAGCTGGTGCCGGATACCAGCAGGCCCGTGCCCACACCCAGCATTTGGTGGGAGAGGTTGTCCAGGCCCGCATCCAGCCAGGCCAGAGGTGCCAGTAGCCCGATGGCCAGCACAGTGCCGGGAATGGCGTAACCCAGGCTGGCGGTGCGCACCATGAGGCGCGCGCCGCGATTGTGGTGTGCGAGGCGCAGGCTGTAGGCCAGCACAAAGGCCAAGCCGGTGGTGACCAGGGTCGCGATGGCGGCGAGGCTCAGGGTGTTTAGAGTTTCGCCCAAAATGCGCGTTTCGAATCCGGCGAACTGAATGCGCTCAAAGGCCTCCAGTGCCAGGTAACCCGTGGGTAGCACAAAGCCCAGCAGCACCGGCAGCCAGGCCAGCAGAACCAAGGCCCAACCGGCAGTGCTACTCAGGGGCTGAGGGGCCACCACTCGGGTTTGGCGAGCGCTGGCTGAATAGCGTTGGTGGCGTCTGGCCCAGCGCTCCAGGGCAATCAGGCTGATGACGATGACCAGCATAAAGAGCGCTATCTGGGCTGCACCCGCCAGGCTGCCGCGATTGATCCAGGTGGAGTAAATCGACACCGTGAGGGTGCGCACCCCGAGAAATTCTGCCGCACCTATATCGTTCAGCGCCTCCATTAATGCCAGGCTCGCACCCACGGCGATGGCCGGGCGCGCCAAGGGTAGGGCGACCCGGAAAAAGGTTCGCGAAGGCGAGGCGCCAAGGGTGCGGGAGGCGTCGAGTACCCCCGAGGCCTGCATCATAAACAGGGCGCGGGTGGGCAGATAAACGTAGGGATAGAGCACCAGCCCCAGCAGCAAAATACAGCCACCCATGGAGCGAATATCCCAGAGGCGTAGGTCGCGTGGGCTGGCGTAGCCGAGCAGATCGCGCAGGCCGGTTTGGAGGGGGCCGACGGGGTGAAGCAGATCCAGATAAGCAAAGGCAACAATATAGGTGGGCACAGCCAGGGGCAGCAGCAGTGCCCAGCTCAACAGGCGTCGACCGCGAAAGTCATAGGCGGTGACCAGCCAGGCGCTGCCGGTGCCAATCACCACCACCATCGCGCCTACACCCAGCAGCAACAGCAGTGTTTGTTGTAGCGCTTGTGGCAGCACATAGGCGCGCAGATGGGCCCAAAGCTCGCCCGAGCCCTGGCTGGCGTAGCCCACCAGGCTGAGCACTGGCAACAACACCAGCAGCGCGACCAGCAGGCAAGCAATCCACCAGCCGCCGCGCAAGTCGCCAAACAGGCGATAGTGCAGGCCGGTGCTGGTGGAGGTTAGTGCAGGGGAATCAGCTGTCAAAACCCACCTAGTTGTCAAAACCGACTTTGTCGACCAGCAGGCTGGCGGCGCGGCGTTGGGCGGCTATCTCCCCTAGGGGGGTGGTATCGGGAGTGAGTTCGCCCAGCGCGGCAATCAGCGGGTCCAGTTCGGCACCGGCTTTGACCGGGTACTCGTAGTTGGCGCGGGCGTAAATGGCTTGGGCCGCGTCAGACACCAGGTACTCCAGCAGCTTTACCGCTTCGGCTTTGTTGGGGGCATGGCGGGCAACACCTGCGCCGGAAATGCTCACATGGGTGCCGCCCTTCTCAAAACGGGGCAGGGCAACATCAATGGCAGCGCCCCAGGTCTTTTGCTCGGCGCCGCCAGCGCCGCTGCGCATCAATCCTACATAGTAAGAGTTGGCCGGGCCTATGTCGCACAGGCCGCCCATAATATCCCGCGCCACTTCGCGGTCGCCGCCACCCGCTTTGCGCGCCAGGTTAGCCTTGACGCCGCGCAGCCACTGTTCGGTTTTAGCCTCGCCGTGCTTGACGATCATGTGGGCAATCAGCGCCGTGTTATAGGGATGCTGCCCGGAGCGGATACATACCAGGCCTTTCCATTTGGGGTCGGCCAGCTCTTCATAGGTAAAGCTTTTTTGGTCGAGATTCTTGGCCAGGTAAAAGGCGCGGGCGCGCATCGACAGAGCAAACCAGTTGCCCTCGGGGTCGCGCAGCTGTGCGGGCACCGCGGCTTCAAGCACCGAAGATTTGAGCGGTTGTGTTAAGCCGCGCTGGGCAAACTCGGTCAGCTGACCAAAGTCCACCGCCATAAGCACATCTGCGGGTGAGCGGCTGCCCTCGCTGGCGACCCGCTCCGCTAGGCCGTCTTTAAGGAACACGGTGTTTACCTTGATGCCGGTTTCGGCGGTGAAGGCATCCAGCAGGGGTTGCATCAGGCCGGGTTCGCGGGTGGTGTAAAGGTTAACTTCTCCCGCCGCCAGCGCCTGGAGGCTGAAAAGACAGGTGAGCAGACTAAAGCAGAGCAGGCTAAACATGCGTTGGGGGGACTTCATCGTATGCCTCTAAATCGTTGTTTGAATCACGGTTTGCGGATAACAGGGGTGGTTTGGAAAAGTGAAGGGCAGTTTAGCATCGTGAATCTTACAAATACAAACGATAACCATTTTTAACAACTGGTGGTTTGGTGGGACCTATTTCCACTTAAGAACCCGGCACCAAGCGCAATAACTCCCCCTCCGCCAAATCGGTCAATACATAGATCGCGCCGTCCGGCCCGGTGCGCACATCGCGCAGCCGCTGGTTGCGCTCCCTTAAGAGCGCCTCCTGGTTGATCACCTGGGTGCCCTGCATTTCCAATCGATAAAGCCGCTTGGCTGCCAGGGCAGCGATAAAAATATGGCCTTGCCATTGGGGAAAAAGGTCGCCCTGATAGATCGTCATGCCCGCAGGTGCAATAGACGGGCTCCAGTGATAAAGAGGGTCGACCATGCCGCGAAATTGGGTAAAAGGCGAGATGCGGGCGCGGGTGTAGTCTATGCCGTGGGTAGCCACTGGCCAGCCGTAATTCTGTCCGGGCAAAATCACATTAAGCTCATCACCGCCTCTGGGGCCGTGTTCGTGACTGAAGAGTAGATCGCTCTTGGCATCAAACACTATGCCCTGCACATTGCGGTGACCGAGGCTGTAGATTTCTGGCGCATATCCAGGCTTGCCTACAAAAGGATTGTCGTCGGGTGCTTTGCCATCGAGTGTCAGGCGCAAAATTTTGCCCAGATGATTGGCGGGGTTTTGCGCTTCTTCACGGTAATCAAAGCCATCGCCCAGGGTGAGTATCAGGGTGTTATCCGGCAGCAGTTGCATGCGGCCACCAAAGTGCGCAGGCGCGCGCCTGTCAGGCTGGGCACGAAAAATCCGGGTGATGTTGCTCAGCTGTTGGTTGCGCAGCGTGGCTTGTGCAAGGCAAACGCTGTTGGTCGTGCGAGTACCGCAGGCGTAACTGAACAGCAGTTCGCCTGTGGTAGAAAAATCGGGTAGCAGCATCACTTCCAGTAACCCGCCTTGCGCCAAGGGCAGCAGGTCAGGAAGGTCCACAGAGATGCTGGCTATTAAATTTCCTTCGCCATCCAACTGCTTTAGTTGCCCGGATTTTTCAGTCACAAGAAACCCGCCTTCCGGCAAAAACGCGAGTGACCAGGGGGAGTTCAACCCCTCAGTGATGACTTGCACGCGATAATCTTCCGCCTGGCTGAACGCGTTCCAAAACATGAGCGAGCCAAAGACAAAGGACAAAAAAAGCCGGGCAGTGAGTTTCATGATTTGTCTCCCCGGCTTTGGTGCCTGGCCTGGCTGTTACCCCGATGCCTTAACAGGAAAAACAAGACCGCGCCAAGCCCCTGAGCACTGATCAACAAGAGCGTACCGCCGAGGTAGCGATTTGCAGCAATTAAGGTTGGCATGGGCGCGAGCAAATTAATAAGGGTTAAGGCTGTGTAGAGTGCAATGGCAGCAACAAGAAAATAGATCAATGAACAGCGACTCGGTGTGGACCAGTGTGCAGGGAAAAAATACACCAACAAGCGGGCTGCCAATAGCGAAAGTGCCATGACGGGTGCCAGGATGACAAAGAGCATGGGCGCGAAGTTAATCAGATCAAAACCCATTTGCCGCAGCCAATCCTGGCTGCTAATGCCCCCCGTTATTTCAGTAAGAGCAAAGAGATTCAGCAGGCTTTGAATGCAACTGCCCAGCAGGCTGGCAAGGAGAACGGCGAGTAAAAAATGCCGAACCAGTAGCAGAAAGGGCCTGAGTCTATTGGCGCTCGGTGTTGTTGGCTTGCTCATGTTGGTGTTGGCTCGTTCATGCTGAATAGATTCTTGAGGTTATGGGATTGCGCCTGTTCAGGGTTGCGCTCCTATGGCGGTTAAAAATTCCTTATCCTGCCGGTAGTGGGCGAAGTCATCGTCTTGTAAAAACTGCGCGGCCTTTTTTCCTAACCGAACAGCCAAGGCGGTGGCTTCAAGCATCTTATCTTTTTGCTGCTGTAGGGCGTAGTAGCAGGCCAGGTTGTACAACAAAACGTCGTTGTTAAGCTCGGCCATGTTCATTTCATCGCCGCCCAAGAGTTTGGCAAAAACTGTATCTATGACCTGGGGTTTGTTGTGAGTCACACCAAGAACCAAGCCCATGCTGGCAATGTCCAGCGCCTTTTCATGATGGCCCGTGTGCGGGTAAATCTGTTCCACGTAATGGTAAAAAAGTGTTTCCGCACTTTGTATGCTGGCGGTGTCTTTGGCGTGGAGGCGATTAACAATCAGCTTGACGCTGGCGCTGGCCAAGTCAAATGGACTGGATTCCCGGCTCGCTGGGCTAAGTGCAACAGCTGAGGCTTCTGCCATAAAATGATCATCGGCGGCGGGGCTTGGCAAGGCGGCGGCAAAAGCTCGCTTAAGTCGATCCTGATCGTAAGCTCGCAGCAGATCCTGCAAGTGAGCGCCACTGGCGGCTCTGGTCGATAGGCTGGCTTTGCGCAGGGTTATTTCACGTTCTTTGAGTCGCAAACTCAGCTGATAAACCAGGCCCTGGTCAAATTCCTGGCTGCGTAACTGCAAAATAGTCGGGCTTTCTTTGCTGGCATCCGTACCTAGCTGAGCGAAAGCGGCAATGGTTTCCTCTTCATCCAGATGAAGTTGGGTGTAAAAATTTTCAGAGCTGGAGCGGGGGACATAGAATTGCTCATTGAACAGCACATAAAAATCAGCGTTATCTTTGGCTTCGGGTAAGGCGTGGTAAAAATCCAGTGTTAGTGGCACTGGCATAAGTGTGGGTGGAAGGCGTCGCGCAAACGAAGTTTCAGCCTTGTCATCTGCACCGTTGATAAAAATTTGCGCGCGCTGCTTTCCGGGGCGGGATGCAAAGCCTTCAAAGGCGGTATGCCACCAATAGCGCTGGTGTAAGTCGTGATAACGGCCCATAACCGCAGGAGTACCGTTGAAACGGCTGGGCTTAATAACATAGAGCCCAAGTTCCTCGGGCGAGTGATGATGGCGTTCGCCAACAACATTTAAAAAACCGATGCTTGCTGCAGGCAACGTCTTGTTATTCAGTTGATAGAGCTCTAGATGGCCAGCTTCACCGCCGTGACTCAAGCGGCGGTGATAGGCGCTGAATTTCAGTGTCTCGCCCAGGTGACGAAGGTCAAATTGCCCGCGACCATAAAAGCCATCCCAGCCGTTACTGTTGATATCAAAAAATCCACTACGGCTGCGCCCCTCGCGGCGGAATTTGTGTAACCGAAGAGGGCTGTCAGCACTTTCCCAGTGGTAGTTCGACGCTTTCTGCAACGGAAACAGGCGAACGAATCTCAGCGGCTCCAGGTTTTCACGGGATTGGGGATAGCTATAAACCAAGCCCTTGATCGGTGGGATCGGATTTTCACCGGGTTCGCGCACCTGGGTTTTACTCACCAAAGACCAGCGATCACCTTGCTTAAGATAGTAGTGATACTGATCCGGTTTATTGCCAATTCGAATAGCTTTGTAGTCTGCTTTGGTGAGCAACTCTTCAAAGGCGTTCTCGCTAAGTGTGTCAGCATCCAAAATTTGTGCGTAGGCTTTTGGTGTAGCATCGCCGCTGAAAATCCAGTCGATGTAATGTTCATCTTCAAAGTAAACACCAGAATCCGGCACCAGCCCTTGACCGCGCAACACATCGATCAGTTGTCCATGATGGTTGATTTGCCACACATCGCCGGTATAGGTGGAGGCAAAAAAACTTTCGCGCTCCGCAAGGTAAATGATGTCGTTAACTTGGCCGCAGCTTCTGCACAGCAGACGCTGCATTTCATGGTGGGCTGAGTGAATGACGGTCGACGCTAAATCCGGATACTCAGCGTGGCGATTGGCTTCTGAAATGGCGGGCAATAACCCCAGGAGGCTGGCAAGCCAAACCATGCGCGGCAATTTCATCGGGAAGTATCTAGTCCTTTGGTGCGAGTCGGGTAGTCAGTGATAATGCAACTGCGTCGCCTTGCCCCAAAACACGCGGTAGGCATAAGCCGTATACAGCAGAATGCTGGGTAAGACTACCACAACCCCTACCAAAATAAACTTAAGTGATTCCGGCGCAGCGGCCGCTTGCCAGATGTCCATTTTCCCCGGCACTACATAGGGGAAAAAGCTGTAGCCCAGCGCAATAAAGCTGAGGGTAAACAGCAGCAGACAGCCGCAAAAGGGAATCCAACAGCCGAAATCATTCTGGTAAGGAAAGCCTGCCAGATAGCGGTCAGTGATTAAAAAGGCAAATAAACTCATCAGGGGGATAATCAGCATCAGTAAGGACAGCGTACTACCAAACCATTTGTTGAAAATAAAATCACTCACCAGCGGGTTGGTAAAAGAAACAGCAGCAATTCCCAGCGCGGTTAACCATCCGGCAATGCGTGTCCAGCGCGCGGCGCGCATTTGCAGCTCGCCTTCGGCTTTCATCACCAGCCAGGCGCCGCCGATATAGGCATAGGCGGCGCTGACGCAGAGCGCACTCAGCACTGCAAAGCCGTAGGCGGCCCACGAACTTTCAAAGCCCATCACATAGAGTCCGAGCATATAGCCCTGCGCCAAGCTGGCCAGCAGTGATCCGGCTTTAAAGGTTTTATCCCACAGGGTTTTGTGGTCGACCGGCGCCTTTGCGCGAAAATCAAAGGCCACGCCGCGTAAAATTAATCCGGCGAGCATCAGTGTCACGGGTAAATATAAGTGATACAAAATTTCACTGTGGGCACTGGGAAACGCAATTAACAAAATACCCACCGCTAACACCAGCCAGGTTTCGTTGGCATCCCAAAAGGGGCCGATAGAGGCGATCATGGTGTCACGCTGATGTTCGTCGTCAGCGGGTAATAAAATGCCCACACCCAAATCATAGCCATCGAGTACGGCGTAAATAAGCACTGCCAACCCCATCAGGCCAATAAAAATAATCGCAAGCCAATAGGCTTCTCCGGTGACTGGCATGCTCAGGCCTCCTGCGAATGGGATGTGGGTGAGTGCTGTGACAGCGGATTCAGTTGGTCTTGCAGGCTGCTGACGTCTTCCGGGCGGTCAATCAGCACTGACTTGCGTGCCATAACAAATAGCGTGCGCATATAGGCAAAAAGCAACACCGCATAAAGCGATAAATAAATCGCGAGGGACAGCGCCACATTCCCTACGGCTTGTGTGGTCACTGCATCGCTGGTTTTCAGCAGCCCGCTCACCAGCCAGGGTTGACGGCCTATTTCGGTCACGTACCAACCGGCAAGGGTGGCGATCCAACCGGAAAAACTCATGGCCACCAATATTCTCAATGTTATCTTGGGCAATTCACCCTTGCGCCACAGCTGCCAGCTCGAGAGCCAGGCCATTAACAGCATCAGCATGCCCACGCCCAGCATAATACGAAACGCATAAAACACGGGTTTGACCGGCGGATGTTCGCCAGCAAATTCATTTAGGCCTTTGACTTCACCATTGAGGTCGTGAGTCAAAATCAAACTCGCCAGCTTGGGAATTTCAATAGCAAAGTGATTGCTTTGGGTTTGTTGATCGGGAATGGCAAACAGCACCAGCGGAGCGCCTTGGCGTGTTTGCCACACCCCCTCCATGGCAGCAATTTTTGCTGGCTGATGTTTAAGCGTGTTCAAGCCGTGCAAATCACCCATCAGTATTTGCAGTGGCATCAATATCGCCGCCGCGTAAACAGCGACTTTTAGTGCAAGGCGGGGCGCAGGCTTATGATCGCCCTTGAGCAAGCGATAAGCGGAAATTCCCGCAATTAAAAATGCTGCCGTTAAGCCGGATGCGAGCAACACGTGGGCCAGCCGGTAGGGCATGGAAGGGTTGAATACTATTGCCCACCAATCCGTGGGAAAGGCTACGCCTTCGCGCAATTCAAAGCCCACCGGTGTTTGCATCCACGAATTGAGCGATAAAATCCAAAAGGCCGAGAGGCTGGTGCCGAATGCCACCAGCGCCGTTGCCAATGTATGGACTCTGGGCGACACGCGATTGATGCCAAATAACATAACGCCGAGGAAAGTGGCTTCAAGAAAAAAGGCGGTGAGCACTTCGTAGCCGAGCAATGGCCCGGCAATATTACCTACCCGCTCCATATAGCCCGGCCAGTTGGTGCCGAATTGAAATGACATGGTAATGCCGCTGACTACACCCAATGCAAAACTCAGCGCAAAAATCTTCACCCAAAAGCGATAGCAACGCATCCAGACATCGTCGCCGGTGCGGTTGTACTGCACACGAAAAAATAACAAAAACCAGCAGAGCGCTATGGTGATGGTGGGGAAGAGAATATGAAAACTGATATTGGCCGCGAATTGAATGCGGGAAAGCAACAGGGTATCTACTAACATCGAGATTACCTCAAAAATAGATGGATAAACGCTAAAGCTTTTTACCTGTGTTGAAGAGCTTGTCTTTCATATCCAGCACCTTGCCGAGGTTACTACCCAGCTTCATCAGCTTGTTCAGCTTGGCGGCGTCAAGGCGCTGAATTTCCTGCGTCCACTCCGTAAGCATTTCAATCAGGTCGTGCATTTCGCGCATACGTTGTTGCGCAAACTTTTCTTCCTCGCTGGCGGGTTTGTTCAGCAGCAGGTCTCGCAGTGTTGAAAGGGTGGGGTCTATCTCACGTTTACGTCGTTGTTCGATCAGCGTTTTAGCGATATCCCAGAGATCGCCGGGCGCTGAGTAATACTCCTTTCTATCGCCGGGAACATGCTTTAAGCGCACCAGCTCCCAGGATTGCAGCTCCTTGAGGCTCATACTGACATTAGAGCGGGAAATACCCAGGGCATCGGTAATCTCGTCGGCGCACAGTGGCTCTTTGTGCAGCACCAGCAGCGCGTAAATCTGCCCTACTGTGCGGTTAATGCCCCAGCGGCTACCCATTTCGCCGAAATGGAGAACACAAGACTGGATCATGGGGGTGAGCATAATAGTCATTTGGGGGTACTCAGTTTTTGAAATTTCAGTAATTGCTGAAATTACAGAAGTATTTGACTTTGGTCAAGGCGACGAGCGAAAAAGGGATGCCCTGGCAGAGGTGGGTACAGGGACCTTTGGTACTTTAAAGAACGCTTGTATACGTTTTCATGAAATGCCTGCCCCAAAAATGTAACCGCTAACCGATTGTTTTAACGAAGTTTTTTGCGGCTTTATGCAAAAAAATAGTACCCGGAGGCTGGTGTAATCGCGGGTCTGTACAGATAATGCCCGCTACAAGTTTTTACCCCACAGCGAGTCAACACGCATGAAAAAACAACGTAAGCCCATCGTCATCGCCAACTGGAAGCTCAATGGCGGCCTGGATCTTATCTGCACCTCGGTCGCTTCTTTTATTGGCAAGCACTTTGATGCGCAAATTGTGATTTGCCCGCCCTATATCTACATGCGCGACATGATGACTTTTTTAAAATATTCTGAATTACAAATCGGCAGTCAAAATGTCAGTCGCTATGAATCCGGCGCCTACACCGGTGAAACCTCGGCGCAAATGCTCAAGCAAGCCGGTTGTGATCTGTGTTTGATTGGTCACTCGGAAAGGCGCGCCATGTTTGCCGAAAATAATCTCGGTTGCCAAATCAAGGTGCAAACCGCACTCAACCACGGTTTGCTGCCGGTGTTGTGTGTGGGCGAAACCCGCGAAGAGCGTGAAGCGGGTGTCACCAACGAAATTATCTTTACGCAGTTGAGCGAAGGCTTGCCCAAAATTGATCTGATGGGCAAGGACTTGTGCATCGCCTACGAACCCGTGTGGGCTATTGGCACTGGCCTGGCCGCAACACCGGAGATGGTGCAGGAAGTCCATGGGTTTATTCGCGCCAAACTCGCTGAGCTGTATAGCGCAGACGTCGCAGATGCCGTGCGTATTGTTTATGGTGGTAGCGTCAATAAAAGCAATGCGAAAGAGCTTTTATCGCAAGCCGATATAGATGGTCTTTTGGTGGGCGGTGCCAGTCTCGATCCGGATCATTTTTTGGCGATTTGCGAGCAGGCGCATTTGTTGGCGCAGAGCGCGTGAAAACTTTTACAGCATTTTTTACCTGCCTAGTCTGGATTACCTTATTGCTGCGTTTTTATTTAGGCGCGCAGCTTGCGGTGGCCGAAGGCCAGTCGGCACTGCTGGGTGTTATCGCCAGCTTGGGTTATTTTACGGTGCTCACCACCAGCCTGGTGGGAGTAGCGCTGCTGGCTAACGGAATAGCGCGATTCCCTTTGCAAAGGTTTTTCATCAGCCCGCTGGTGAATACCGGACTGGCCGCCAGTGTGATTCTGGTGGCCCTGGTTTATTCCTTGATGTTGCGCCATTTGTGGCAGCCTGAGGGAATGCGGCTGCTGGTGGATATTTTTTTACACGATGTGATTCCGCCTTTGTTTGTGTTGCATTGGTGGCTGCGTACCCCCGCTGCTGCACTCACTTATAGTCGTGGGATTGTCACTGTGCTTTACCCCCTGGTTTATCTCGCTGTTATTTTTCTGATTGGTCTTGCGATTGGGCAGTTTCCTTATCCTTTTATGGATGCCAATCAACTCTCCTGGGCGAGGGTTGTATTCAATCTGAGTGCTATGTTGCTGGTCTACCTTTCACTCGTTCAGCTATTGGTGTTCGCCAAGCGAAAAGCCAGTCGTTAAGTCAAAAAAAAGGGGCTGAATAATCAGCCCCTTTGTTGCATCAATGCCGCCTTATTTTTTGGCTTTCATTTCTGCCAGAATTTTTTGCAAGCCTTTCATGGAAAGCTCTACGGCCTCCATTGGTGTCAGGTTGTCCGGGTAAATTTCCTGCTCAACCACATACCACTTGGTGCCGCCCACTTCGCGAGTGGCTTTAATCAGGTTTTTCCAGTCGATCAAGTCATCGCCGATAATAACGCGCTTGCCGTCAGTTTCCGTTGGCACGGCAGCCTTGAAGTGAGTCGTAATAGTGCGACCAGGATACTTGCGCACGTACTCGGCTGGATCTTTACCCGCCATCGCGGCCCAGGCCACGTCCAATTGCAAAATCACCTCTTTCGGGGTGTTGGCGGCCAGGTAATCCCAGTAAGTAGTGCCTTTGTAATCCGCAAATTCCTGCGCATGGTTGTGGTAGCCGGTGTACATGCCGTGCTCTTTAAGTTTGGCGGCATTGGCGTTGAGTTCGGCTACGACAGCATCAATACCATCGGGGCTGAAAGCGCGATGGTCCATGGGTACAACCAGGTACTTGGCGCCTACCGTTTTATAAAAAGCCACTGTCTTGTCGAAGTTTTCGTCATTCAGCCCCGCAAAGCCCACATGGGCGCCTGAGGCTTCAAGGCCATTGTCCTTAAGAAATTTTTTCAAGCCTTCCGGATTTTCGGCGTAGGGGCCAAAGTTACCCGCAAATTCCACACCCTGAAAGCCCATAGCAGCCAGTTTTTTAAGTGTGCCTTCAAAATCTTTGGCCACTTCGTCTTTTACGGACCAGAGTTGCACACTGATCTTCGGGTGGTTGTCGGCAAAAACGCTGGCACTGAGCATACTGAGCCCTGCGATAAGAGTAATAGCGATTTTTTTAAATAGCGTCATGATGAGTTCCTTTATTGTGGGTTAGCTGAATTAAATGTTTCCAAGCTTGAGTTGTTGAACCGCGTAATCACAGGCCCTGGCGGTCAAGGCCATGTAAGTTAAGGATGGATTTTGCCAGGCGCTGGAGGTCATGCTGGCGCCATCGGTCACAAACAGGTTGGGCACATCGTGGGCTTGGTTAAAGCCGTTGAGTACAGACGTTTTTGGATCTCTGCCCATGCGCGCTGTGCCCATTTCGTGAATCGACAAGCCGGGCGCCCAGTTTTTATTCACGTATTTGTTGACTTCCTTCAGGCCAATCGCTTCCAGAATTTCGGCGGCGGTATCGGCCATGTCGTTGCGCATCTTGTTGTCGTTGTCAGAGTATTCGCATTCGATATGCAATTGCGGCATGCCCCATTTGTCTTTCAATGTGGGGTGCAAACTCACCTTGTTTTCGAAACGCGGCAGCATTTCACCCGAACCGTGCAAGCCAAAGTTCCAACGGCCCGCTGTGCGAATGGCCTGTTTGTATTCCGCGCCAAATCCATCGCGGTAGGACATGCCCTCCCAGTTTTCGCGCTGCGCGCTGCCAAAAAAGGCGTAGCCGCGTAAAAACTCCGCGTCTTTGCGAATCACGTTTTTAAAGCGCGGCATGTACAAGCCCGTGGGGCGACGGCCTGAGTAGTACTCGTCTTCATAGCCCTCGACGATGCCGGTTGCGCCAGCGCCGTACAAGTGGTCCATTAAATAGTGGCCGAGTACGCCGGATGAATTGGCGATGCCGTTCGGAAAAGCTTCGCTAATCGAATTGAGCATAATCTGGGTAGTGCCAAGTGTGGACGCGCACAGAAAAACCACTTTCGCAAAATAGTCGCGGGTTTCCAGGGTTTCGGCGTCGATGACCCGCACACCTGTGGCGCGATTGGTTTTATCGTCGTAAATCACGCTATGCACTATGGCATTGGTGGCAATCGACAGGTTATTGGTTTTCAGTGCGGCGGGCAGGGTAGCGCTCTGCGTTGAAAAGTAAGCGCCAAAGCTACAGCCTTTTTGGCACTCATTGCGCGCCATACATTGGATACGGCCCAGTGCTGTGTGCTGAGGTGCAGGTTTGGTCAAGTGCGCACAGCGCCCCATAATCAATTTGCGATCACGGTATTTTTTTTCAATGCGATCCTTAATGACTTTTTCCACCGCATTGAATTCAAAGGGTGGTAAAAACTTGCTGTCGGGCAGCACCGGAATATTTTCTACCGAGCCGCTAATGCCCACAAAATCTTCGACGTAGCTGTACCAGCTCTCGATATCCTTGTAGCGTAGCGGCCAGTCAACGCCTGCTCCATCGACCAGGTTGGCATTAAAGTCCAGGTCGCTCCAGCGGTAAGATTGACGATGCCACAATAGAGACTTTCCGCCCAACTGGTTGCCGCGAATCCAGCTAAAAGGTTTGCTTTCCGGTGTGTGATAAGGGTAGTCGCGATCATTCATATAAAAATGTTTGGTCGCGTCGTTAAAGGCATAGTTTTGTTGCTGAATGTGGTACTGCTCATCCACCACGGATTTTTCAACGCGGCCGCGAAAGGGCATCTCCCAGGCCTTAACGCCTTCGCCAA
>CBFGWO010000016.1:0-32350 GCA_965652595.1 uncultured Cellvibrio sp.
ATGCCGCCCATGGGTATGCTGCTGAACAAATCCCAGCTGCGGGATCTGGTGGCTTACCTGATGACGCTACAAGGTCAGGACGAGGACGCACCCAGCCACTAAGCGCCAGGCAGGCTCCCAACCGAGAGCCACCGCCACTCACTTGAAAGCCACCGCTAACCCCGGTGGCTTTTTTTTGCGCCCCGGAATCAATTCGCGTAAACTGCCGCGTAACCGATTACATACATCTTGTTTACGGTTACACCCCCCAAATAAAAGGCATAAATCGCGAATAAGCATAAATTGGAGATTTCATGAATTACCTCCCCAAGATGGCCCTTGTGTTGGGCCTGGCCAGCCTCTTTGGCCTTATTGGTTGCGGCAGCAGCGGCGGCAGTAAATCCAGCGCACCAACGCCCTCCCCCGTCAGCAGTTCCGTGAGTAGTAGTAGCTCCGTGAGTAGCAGCAGTTCTTCCAGCAGCAGTGCGTCCAGTGTCAGCCAGACCAGTTCAGCGGAGAGTTCATCCGTCAGTTCCATGAACAGCTCCTCCAGCTCTGCCCTACCCACTCACGCCTCCAACGGCACTGTCTACTGCACTCCGGCGGGCACAGACCCGGATGGCGACGGTTGGGGCTGGGAAAACAACGCCAGTTGCCTGGTGCGCAACTCAGCGGTCGACCCGGACAGAGGCGACTTTGATGGCTGCATTATCGACACCGGCAGTTGGGCCTTTTGCGCGGTGGATAACGGCAGCTGGGGACTGGAATCCGGCCAGGCCTGTGTGTCGCGCAGCTTCTGTCCCGCCAACCGCACGAGCCAACAAACGCCGGTCGCCCAAACCCTGGCAAGCCCCAATGCCTCCGCCAAGTCCCAGGCGGTATATGACTATTTGCGCTCTGTGTGGGGCAATAAGATGATCTCCGGCCAGCAGGATCTCACCTGGCAGGACTCCACGGATATGTATCAGCGGGTAATCAACGACACTGGCAAGGCGCCCGCCATCATGGGCTATGACTTTATGAACTACCGTTACACCAGTGGCTCGGGCCTTTTGCAAACCGAAGAGGCCATAACCCACGCGGATCGCGGCGGCCTGGTGACCTTTTGTTGGCACTGGCGCGACCCCAGCCGGGTAACCGACAAGTTCTACAGCGATGAAACCGGCTTCCAAATTCCAATTACCAACGGCGCTCTGGATACCGACAACCCGGTATTCGCCCAGATGCGCAGCGACATAGATCAAATAGCAGGCGAACTAAAACGCCTCGAAGATGCAGGCGTGGTGGTGCTCTGGCGCCCATTGCACGAGGCATCCGGCGGCTGGTTTTGGTGGGGCCGCCCACGCACTGATGGCGTAGCGCCTGCCTACGCCCAGGTGTTGCTGTGGCGCTATCTGTTTGATCGCCTGGAAAACCACCACGGGCTCGGCAACCTGATTTGGGTATGGAACGGCCAGAGCGCTGCCTGGTATCCCGGCGATGCCTATGTCGACATAGTGGGTATGGATGTGTACGACACACCGCGCAGCTACGCGTCGCAAATTGGCAAATACAACGAGGCGCGCCAGTATCCCTTGCAAGTTAAACCGGTAGCCTTGACGGAAAACAGCAATATCCCCGACCCGGACAAGATCGCGGAAGACGGCGCCTGGTGGCTGTGGTTTGTGGTGTGGAATGATGGCAGTAGTAACGAGGGCGTAAGCAATGCCAACAATTTTTGGACCGGCGAGCACTACAACACTCAGGCTCACAAGCAACATGTGTACAACCACCCGAATGTGATTACGCTGGATGACTTGCCCAGTTTTTAAGTAGCAGCTGTGCATAAACGCTAAAAGGCCACCCTTTGCGGTGGCCTTTTTTATTGGCTGTCCCTAAGATGCTCCACGAGTAGAACACTTATTCCAGCAATAAAAAGGTGAATCAGATGACCCAAAGCAACGAAGAAATATTACTGGATGCATTAAAAATTGCGTTTACGTTTATGCCCAAAGCGATAGAGGTCACCAAATATGATTATGGTGACCGCTATCAAAAAGTACTCGAGCAGGTTGAGACAGTGAGAGAAGCGCTGCTGATCAACCACATAGATCCGGAAGAAGTTTACGGTGATGTGAATCCGGAGATAACACCCAATTCCAGCTATTGATCAAATCCCCAAAAGGGTTCACTCGCTGTCGCTGCCTCAATTAAAGCATCCAAACCCTGCTGGTCTTTTACGCTATTGTTGCCGCGATCCAGCAAACCACCCGTATCCCAGTAAAAGGGCAGCATGCCATTGGCAATAGCCTGCTGCGTAACATAGTTGAGGTAGTAGGCGCGACTCGCCAGATGTAATTCCAGATTTTCGCCGGTGAGGAAATCGCGAATGCCCATACCGTATTCACCCAGAATGACCGGGATACCCTGATCGGCAAATTGTTGCTTCATGAGTGCAAAAGTCGCATCCACGTAGTCTTCTTCGCCCCAGGTGGCATTGCGGGTTGAGTCAGTGGTGGAGTGAAATCCCCTGCCCCAATAGTAAAAACGATTGCCCCAGGATTCATCCTGTTCCATCAAGGTAAAATTAAACGGGCTGTAAAAATGCACCTCTGCCATCATTCGCTCGGCAAGTGTGTCCGTGGGTAAGAGCGTCATCCACTCGTTGGTTTTTTCAATATCCGTGTCCGGCCCCTGCACCACCAACACCCGATAGGCATTTTTTCCACCGGTGGCGCGCACGGCGTCCACAAAGGTTTGGTGATAGGCAGTGAGTACGGCCATATTGCTTTCATTTTCTACATGGGGTTCATTAGCGCTGGCGAACATCAGCCGCTCGTCAAAGTCGCGCAACACAGTGGCAATCTGCTCCCAGTAGGCTTTTTGCCGTGCAATCACCTCAGCTTGTTTATCAAGCGTTACATTGCGCTCCAGCCAACCGCCGTCCCAATGAATGTTCACCAGCACGTACAAATCTTCATCAATGCAGTATTGCACCACCTCTTTAACCCGCGCCAACCAGTCGTCTTCGATTTTTGCGGTAGTGGCATCGGCATACTGATCCCAGGAAACCGGCAAGCGAATGGCGTTAAAGCCCGAGGCTTTGGCAAAGGCGATAAACTCGCGGGTAATCACCGGGTTGCCCCAATAGGTTTCGGATTTTCCGCCCCAAGCCTCGAGGGTATTCCCGATATTGAGCCCTATCCTGATACGCGCGGCTAAGTCGGTCGCGGTGCTTTCCATACCGCTGATATCGGGGGCTGGCGGATGGGTGTTGTAACTGGGAAAGCCCGCGAAGGAAGACACCGAGGACGATGAAGAAGACTCGGATGCCACAGACGATGAAGTCGACGGCACAGAAGACTGCGCCGCGGACGAGGAGACCACGGGTTTGGATCCACCGCCGCTGCCACAGGCAACCAGCCCAACCATACAAACAAATATCAACAAACGCATAAAAATCCTCGCAATCCCGGGTGCGACTACTGCTTTACTGATGACCTACCGGACTATTGAGCGAGTTGCGCGCGGGCTTGATGTGCTGATTTCACCAGAGTGCCCTGGGCACTGGCGACCCGGTATTCATCCAGATCGCCGCAGGCATGGATGGAACACTGACAAATCGCATAGCCTGGGCTGGCCGACTCGATACTGATGTCAATGCGCAGGGAGGCCATCTGGGGAGCCTGGTGATGGTGTAACTCATACTCCACCAGTTCGCAGGGGCCAATAAGTCCTGTGCCCGCGATGCGCGCGGCCAGATCCACCACCAAACCCAAGGTAGCCTTGTACTCACCCTCGGAACACCAGGCGAGGTCTTTTAAATCTGCCAGAAGGCTGGCTCGGTCAAACCCGGCATCCAACAACACCAGATTGAACAGGCGCAGAGCTGGGTGATGGTTAAGCAGTTGATCAACAATGGGTTGCCTGGCCAATATGGCTTCGGGCTCGGGCGGGGTTGGGCGACTTATTATTCTCATGATCGACCTCAATGTGATGATTGCTGGCTATTTGTTCGTTATTCGCATGCCGCTCTCGGGCGACCATCCAAGACTATTCAAAGCCAGCAAATCCCGATAATGCTAAAGAGAGAAAGCCTACCAACCGGCGAAAAGTGTTAGTTTTTTTGGCATTTGTTGCATTGCTTTGCCCGCCGGCAGTCAGCGGACTGTCCGCCCGGCCAGCGGGCGACAGCGGACACCGCGTGCGGACACTTCTTCGCAGGCCGCCCGCGCAAGCAGGAAATTTTTCTTTTTAAAATCAGATAGATAAATTAATTTTTTGAGCTGGCACGCTTGTCGCTAAGGAAGGGATAACACTGTTTTCGAACCAGGACTTGTCAGCATGTCAATTACCGATACCCGCGGTCAGGACCGCGTTCTGCCAAAACCCGCCAGATTGCGGCGCCACCTTGGCCTGCTATTGGGCGGAGGCCTGCTATTGATCGCCGCCGCCTATGCAGTAGCGGCCCTGGCGCCGAATTTCGGCGCTGATGATGCCCTGGAAGGTCGCCTGCTGCGCCTCTCCACCGTCACGCGCGGCGACCTGGTGCGCGAGATTATGGCTCAGGGTCGGGTAGTGGTTGCCAACAGCCCCACCCTATTCAGCCCGGAGCTGGGCTATGTGGAACTTGAGGTTAAGGCGGGTGACAGCGTGACCAAAGGCCAGCTGCTGGCAAGGGTTATCAGCCCGGAATTGGGCGAGCAGCTGGCGCGGGAAAACTCGGAGCTGACTCGCCTGCAAGCGGACCTGGAGCGACAGAAAATCGAGTCGCGGCAACTGCGCCTTCAACAGGAACAGGCTCGCGCCATGGCCGAGGTGCAGCTCAAGGCCATGGAACGGGAAAAACGTCGCGCCGATAAATCCTGGGAGTTGAAAATTATCAGCCGCCTTGACTACGAGAAGGTGTTGGATGATCTGGAACGGGCCAAACTCGAGTTCGAGCAAGCCACTCAGAACCTGGCCCTGTCCGACGAATCCCTCGCCTTTTACGACCGCTCCCTGGCGCTGCAATCCGACAGCCAAGGGCTGATTATCAAAGCCCTGGAAAGACGTGTGGAGGCACTGGCGATCCTATCGCCCGTGGATGGCATGGTGGGCAATGTGCAGGTGGACCACAAGCAGGCGGTTGCCGCCAACCAGCCGCTTATCAGCGTGGTGGATTTAACAACCTATGAAGTCGAGGCGTCGGTACCTGAGGGCATGGCGGTGGAGCTCAGCCCAGGTATGGAAGCCGAGATTCAATTGGGCGGCGAGGATTTTGCAGGAATACTCACCGCGATTTCACCGGAAGTGGTCGGGGGTCAAGTGACCACGCGCATTCGCTTTAGCGGCAACATGCCCCCGCGCCTACGCCAAAACCAACGCCTCACCGCGCGCATCAAACTGGAAAATAAACCCGACACCTTAATGGTTGAACGCGGCCCTTTTTTCGATGGCTTTCGCGGTCATCTGTTTGTGGTGCGCGAGGGTCGCGCCTACAAAACCCCCATTACTCTCGGCAGCCGCAGCCTGCGGCATATCGAGATAATCGACGGACTGAATAGCGGAGATCAGGTGATCGTCTCTGCACTCGACGTCAAAGATTCCGTTAACACCCTGATTATCAGCAATTAAAAAGGACAAGACGATGCTCAAGATGCAATCTGTAAAAAAAATCTATCGCACCGATATGATCGAAACCCACGCGCTCCGGGATTTTAGCCTGGAGGTCAAACAAGGCGAATTTGTGGCGGTGACCGGCCCTTCAGGTTCGGGCAAAACGACTTTTCTCAGCATCGCTGGTTTACTGGAAGATTTTGAAGGCGGCAGCTATTGGCTTGATGGCGAAGATGTCAGCCGCCTGGATGATCGCGCTCGCTCGCGGCTGCGCAACCAAAAAATTGGCTTTATTTTCCAAGGCTTTAATTTAATCGGCGATTTAAATCTCTACGACAATGTGGATGTGCCGCTGCGCTATCGCGGGCTCAGCAGTCGCGAGCGCAAGCGCCGTATTGAAAGCGCGCTGGAACGTGTGGGGCTGGCCGCGCGCCACAAACACTTGCCCTCGCAACTCTCCGGCGGTCAACAGCAGCGCGTGGCCATTGCCCGCGCACTGGCTGGTGAACCTGCCTTTTTATTAGCCGATGAGCCTACCGGTAATTTGGATTCGCTGATGGCGCGGCAAGTGATGGAAATGCTGGAAGAAATTAACCAACAGGGAATGACCATTGTGATGGTAACCCACGATCCCGATCTGGCCAGGCGCGCGCAACGCAATATTCAAATTATTGACGGCCAGGTAACAGATCACAGCCTCTACGCGCCGCGCCCGGTCAGACCACCCGAAACAGCTAGCTTGGTATAGGAAGCGAATTATGTGGAACTACTACCTACGGCTGGCCTGGATCAGCCTGAAAAAAACGCCGGTGCTTTCCGCGTTGATGATACTGGCGATTGCCACAGGCATAGCCGCCAGCCTGACCACCGTCACGCTTTACAGCGTGGTGTCCGGTAATCCCATGGCGCACAAAAATGATTCTTTATTTGCGGTACAACTGGACAGCTGGGATCCCGACGAAACCTATTGGGCCGCCAATGGCGTGCCACTGATGCTGACCTACCGCGATGCCCGCGCGCTCCACCTGGCGGAGATGGCCGACGAAACGCTGATTATGTCTCGCGCCGGGCTAACCGCCAGGGATAGTGACAGTCAGCGACTGCCGCGCGTGGAATCCACACGCATGACCACCAACAGTTTCTTTGCGTTGTTCGACGTGCCTTTTATTTACGGCAGTGGCTGGAGCGATGAAGCCGATCGCGAGGGTGCGCAGGAAGTGGTTATTTCCGAAACGCTCAATCACTATTTTTTTGACGGTGAAAACTCCGTGGGTAAAAGCCTGTTACTTGAGGGCGAACATTTCAGAGTCACAGGTGTAGTGGCCGATAGCTGGTCACTGACTCCCTCTGTTTACGATCTGAGTATGCATGCCTTTAAAACACCGGATCAAATTTATATTCCTTTTTTTAATCACGAGCGTAAGGCTTTTCCCAGTTGGGGTGACAGCAACGGCTGGAAGTACGAAGAAACCAGCTCTCACCAGCAAATCTTGATGACCGAGCAGGTATGGGTGCAAGCCTGGGTGTTGTTGGAGGGAGAACAACAATACCAGTCTTTTTCACAGTACTTGCGCAATTACATTAACGAACAAAAACAGATTGGACGTTTCCAGCGGCCTTTAAAATTTCACCTGAACACACCCGAGCAGTGGCTGGAAATCAATCGCGTTGTCTCTGAGGACAATCGTATTCTGGTAGGGCTGTCACTGGCGTTTTTGTTGGTGTGCCTGGTGAATGCGGTTGTTTTGCTGTTAGCCAAATTTTTGCGCAAGGCGCCGGAGGCAGGATTGCGCCGCGCACTGGGCGCGAGCCGCAGCGCAATTTTTATGCAGCATTTAGCCGAGGCTGCCTTGATCGGTTGCGGCGGAGCCCTGCTGGGGCTGGCGCTGTCCTGGTTGGGTTTGCTGGGAATTCGCACACTCTATACCGACTACCAACAATTAGCCGTAATGAGCCTGATCACCGTGGCTGGCGCTTTGCTACTGGCGCTCTTCAGCAGTCTGTTAAGTGGCCTTTTGCCCGCTTGGCAAATTGCCCAGACGCCACCAGCCCGGTACCTCAAAGCCCAATAACCAAGCCGAAAATTCACACGAGAAAACATCATGATGCAACTATTGCCCGTTCTCAAAATACTCTGGCGCAGCAAAGTGGGGCCAGCATTGGTTATCCTACAGCTGGCACTGACCATCGCCATTCTCAGCAACGCCATATTTTTTATTAACAGCCGAATCGATAACGTTAACCGCCCTCTGGGATTTTCTGCCGAATCTCTGGCGACCTTTTGGGCCAGAATGGACAGCGATACCCAGGATATGGCGTTGCAGATTCAAGAAGATATTGTGCATATCAAAAGCATTCACGATGTGGAACAGGTAGCACCTATCAAAAGTCTTCCTTTCTCCCATTCTGGCTCTAGCTCCAACTTTCATAATCAACATGCTGAAGCGGGCGACGAGGGCCGCCTGAATGTTTCCGCCGGTGTCATTGAGACAGACCATCGTGGGTTGGAAGTGTTGCAACTCAAACTGGTTGCTGGCCGCAACTTTCATCCACAGGAAGTGATTTATTACACCCGCGAAAATACTCCCGCCAGTGCCCAGGCTATTATTTCGCAATCGGTCGCCGAGCGGGTTTTTCCCGACACTTCGGCGGTGGGTAAAACCCTGTATTTTTCCGGTGTTATTCCGCTAACGGTAGTCGGTGTGGTGGAGGATTTTCTCGGCTATTACCCTAGAATGGATTTTGCGCAAAGCAATGTGATCATTTCGGTGATTGAAAAAAGCGATACGGTGCGCTACGCGATCAGAGGCGATTCTGCAAACATCACCACTTTGCCAAAGGCGGCGGAAGAAAAGTTGCGCAGCCTGGACAACAATCGGGTAGTCGGTGGTGCTGCAAGCCTTGAGCAACTGATTGATGAGCACTATCGTCCCGACTATGCCATGATCTTATTGCTGGTGGTGGTGATGGCGCTCTTGGTGTTTATTAATATGCTCGGTATCGTTGGCATCACCACCTTTTGGGTTAACCAACGGCGCCAACAGATTGGTATCCGGCGTGCGCTCGGTGCTACCCGCGCCGCCATAGTAGAGTTTTTCATCCTGGAAAACGCCCTGTTGGTGGGGGCCTCTACACTATTGGGAGCAGTTATTGCTTTTTGGGCCAGCCATGAATTGGTACAACGCTATGCGTTTGACTTTCTACCCTGGCACTATGTACCGCTGGCCGGCACAGTTGTTTTGGCGATTGCACTGCTCGCCGCTTCGGTACCGGCGCGGCGTGCAGCACAAATACCGCCACGCGAAGCCATCTCCAGCCGCTAGCCAAGATTTTATAGGAATTTTTAGGATGAAATATTTTGCTTTTACGGCTTTTTATCTTCTGTATTTGCTATTGCACCCAACAGATGCCGGGGCAGACGTTAGGGGAAAAATCCTGATGATTGCCTCCAATCAGCTGGACATGGGTGACGCGGACAAGCACGATGCCAGGAATAATCTTTGGGAATATGCGCCGCCTTATCATATTTTTATCTCTCACGGTTTCGAGGTGGATTTCGTCTCGCCGAGCGGCGGCCCCGTTCACTTTATGATGGAGCCTGTCGGCATAAGCAGCTATACCATTCAATATGAAGGATTTATGGACAAGGCAAGCAGTTCCCTCAAGCCTGCGGAGGTCAAGCCCGAGGAGTACCTGGCCATCTATATTGGCGGCGGTTATGGCACTCTATTTGACGTGGCCAACAATCGAGCCTTGCAATCCATTATGGCAGCTGTTTATGAAGCGGGTGGCGTCATCAGTAGCTGCGGGCACGGTGCTGGGGCTTTTGCCAATGTTAGGCTTACTGATGGTCACTATCTGGTAGCAGGAAAGCGTGTGGCTGGATTTCCCAATTCCACGGAGCGGGAAAAATCCTGGGCCAACCATGGAAAATTGCTTCCCTTTTTGGTGGAAGAAAAACTTCACAGCAACGGCGCTATTGCACTCAATAAAGAGAGTGTCACAGACAAGCACGCAGTCATTATCGATCAACGCATTGTGTCATCAATGTTTTTGCCTTCGGCGGCAGCCGTGGCAAAAGAAACAATAAAACTACTGGAAAAAAATTCTCTTCGGTGACCACAACCGGAGGACGAATAACTGAGGAAAAACTGTGCAACGTGTTTTGATAATTGATGACAACCCCGAAGTGGGCAAAGCGCTGCGACTGTTACTACAGCTCCATGATATTGATAGTGAGGCAGTGCTCACACCTCAGGCGGGCTTGCAACGATTGCGCGACGACACCAGCATTTCGCTGGTGTTGCAGGACATGAACTTTTCCCGCGATACCACTTCCGGTGAGGAAGGTCGGCAATTGTTTAGCGCCATTCGCCACACCCGGCCCGATATGCCCATTATTTTGCTAACGGCCTGGACACAATTGGAAGCGGCGGTGGAATTGGTCAAGCTGGGCGCTGCTGATTACCTGGCCAAGCCCTGGGACGATCAAAAGCTGATTACCTCGGTACAAAACCTGCTGGAATTGCAGGAATTGCAAATGCAACAACTGCGCGACTCACGCCAACGACTGGCCGAAAAACAACAGCTACTGCACGCTGCCGATTTATGCGGGTTGGTGTACCAAAGTGCCATCATGCACGATTTAGTCAAGTTGGCTGTGCGCATCGCGCGCACAAGAGAGCCGGTGTTGATCACCGGCCCTAACGGCTCAGGCAAAGAAAAAATCGCACAGATTATTCAACGCAACTCCAGCGTTGCCCAAGGGCCTTTTGTGTCAGTGAACGTTGGAGCCCTACCCAACGACCTGATGGAAGTTGAACTCTTCGGCGCCGAGCCAGGTGCCTACACGGGCATTAGCAAAACTCGCCTGGGGCGTTTTGAAACCGCCGATGGCGGCACGCTATTTTTAGATGAAATTGGCAACCTCTCAGCAATCGGCCAAGCGAAACTACTCAGGGTATTGCAAACCGGCGAATTTGAACGCCTGGGCTCCAGTCAAACCCGTCGCTCTCAGGTGCGTATTGTGAGCGCCACCAACGCCGATTTGCCCCAGGCAATAAGCCGAGGCGAGTTTCGCGAAGACCTTTACTACCGACTCAATGTATTTGAGTTAAAAGTGCCGCCCCTGGCAGAGCGCCCCGAAGACATAGCCCCCTTGCTACACCGCTTTTTGGGCGACAAATTAAGCTTGGGTGAAAGAGTTTTGCCTTGGCTGCAATCCTATCCCTGGCCAGGCAATGTGCGCGAACTGGAAAACGCCTGCCAGCGGGCAAGGGTTTTTGCCGAAGGACGCAGGATTGAATGCGAGGATTTCGGCATTGATTTCGCGCAAGCAACAACATCGGCACGCCTGCAAATCGAACCAAGCCGAGAGATGATTGTGGCCGCACTGCAAGATAACCAAGGCATTATTGCGCAGGCGGCGCGTCAGCTGGGCTTGTCGCGGCAGGCGCTCTACCGGCGAATGGAACAGTATGAAATTCACCTCCCCTAAAACCCGACAGCCATTGCGAGCACAAGTGTCATTGCAAACGCGATTACTCCTGGCCATGCAGGTATCGCTGGCTCTGGCAATAGCCGCTTTTGTTGTTGTTTACCAAAACCTTTCCGCGAGTTTGCTAGCAGTGTTGGGAGCCATGATTGTTGGTTTTGCCAGTGGTACGCTGCTGCTCTGGCTGACAACCCGGCCTGTTCGTACAGGTTTTGTAGCGCTTAACCAAGGCTTGCTAAACCTGCTGGATAATGACTTCAGCGTTACTCTCACCCGCAGCGCCGTGAGCGAACTTGACCAACTGATAACAAGTTATAACCAATTAACGGAAAGCTTGCGCCGTGAGCGTCAGAGCCTTTACCAACGCGAGTTGTTGCTGGATACCATTATCGAAAACGCCTCCATGGCGGTGTTGATTATCGACCAGCAGGACCGCGTTATTTTTTCCAACCGCGAGGCGGAACTTTGCCTGGACGACGGGCAAGCCATTAACGGCCATAAACTGGCAAGGATTCTGGCCAACAAGAACCCGGATCTCTTGACCAATATTCTGCGACAACAATCCGGCATTCTGCCTTTGCACACCGGCAGCGATCATCTCTTTCATCTGTTTGTCGGGGGATTTTCTTTTAACGCGCAAAAGCATCGGTTGATTCTGCTCAAGGAAATGACCCGTGAGCTGGCACGGCAGGAGGCGGACACCTGGAAAAAAGTCATCCGTATTATCAGTCACGAAATCAATAATTCGCTCGCGCCCATTTCTTCCCTTGCCCACTCGGGGCAGCTGTTGGTGAAAAAGCAGCAGTGGGACACTCTGCCAGAGGTTTTTACCACCCTGGCAGAACGCGCCGATCATCTAAAGTCGTTTGTGGGTGGTTATGCCGAGATCGCCAAGCTGCCGCGCCCGCAAAAAAGCGACGTTCACTGGTCCAGCTTTTTGCAAGGATTGCGTTTGAGCTACCCTTTTACTTTGGTAGGGAATTTGCCCGAGGAACCTGGCTATTTTGATGCAGCCCAGTTGCAGCAGCTGTTACTAAACCTGCTGAAAAATGCGGCAGAATCCGGCTCACCAACGGAAGATGTGCGGGTGCGCATTTTCCAAACACAAGGAGTTAGTACTATTGAGGTCAGCGATCGCGGTCAGGGTATGCCACCTGAAGTACTGCGCAACGCCTTGCTGCCGTTTTATTCCACCAAGGTGGGCGGCAGCGGTGTGGGGCTCACTCTGTGCAAGGAAATTGCGGAAGCCCACGGTGGAGAGCTGGTGCTGTTCAATCGACAGCGAGGCGGGTTACGCGTACGCGTTTCCCTGCCTCTCAGCAACAGTGATTATTCGTGATCAATCGAAGCTGGGTCATAGATGGATCGAAAGATTTTAGGCGTGCAACCATAGTCTTCTTTAAAAAGCTTATTGAAGTAGGACACATTTTTGTAACCCACCGAATAGGCAATTTCCGCAATGCTGGCTTCGGGTTTGTCGGCCAGCAGGCGCGCCGCTTCGGTCAGGCGCAGCTTGTTAAGGTAACCCGTAAAGGTAAAGCCCAGCTCTGCTTTAAGAATATCGTTAATCTTGGTGCGGCTCACACCAATGCGCTGGATCATCACATCCAGATTTAAATCCGGATTGGCATATTCCGTGGCCATAAACCGCAAAATCGCATGCTTGTCGCGATCATGCTGGGGCTCCACCGATAGCGCCTGGTAGGCCACCAGTGGACGATCTTTTTGGATTTTATTGCGCAGGTCGCTCACCAGCGCCTGGGTGTGAGCGCGAAAAAACCAGACGCCAAACCCGCCCCAGATCAGCATCATCAGCACTGCCAGCAAGTACATAAAGCGCCAATCGCGACCAAGCAACTTAAGCTCGTGTATCTGAACGCGAGCAGCCTGGTTGATGGGGCTTTGATGGGTTGAGCCAAACAACAACTTGGGCACTTGATCGAGACGATAGTCTTTCATGGACAATTTCAGCTGGAACCTGTCCAGCCACCATTGAGGGGTTTCCAGGCGCGTGAGATCCAGTTCCACAGGATTCCATTTCTCATCGCAAGAAAAGAATGTCAGTGGTGAACGGTAGGTTAAAAGATCGTCGGGTTGGGTAACGCCCTTTTCTACCGTGGACGCCGAAAACACCAGCACGTTGGCAGGTGCGCACTTGGCATTGAAAGACAGGCTGTTGTAGCGCGAGAGATCAACCAGGATTGCCTCGCCCGCCTCATCGCGAAACACCAGACCGAGGGCGGCAAAACGGTACTCGGCAACGTCAGTGACATGAAGCTCGAAGTCCAGGCTGTATTGCAGATCCTGCAACACCACTTTGGAGGTGCCGCCTTGATAATTATCCGTCTCCGGAACCGCCGCCCAGCTCAGCCCTTCGGGCGACGAGGGCACCAGTGACAGGTGCAGGAAGGTTCGCTCAAAGCAGACATAGGCCAAGAGGCCACTGACCACCAGCAGGCCCAGAAAAATCGAGAATGCTTTTTTGTAGAAATCCAACATGGTGAGGGTATCGCTTATTCGACTTTGGCGAGAACCCTAGCAGGGATTGGGCATTGCCGCCAGCGCTCGCTGAGGCAAGCGCCCAAGCTTGCCCCATGAGCGCCTGGCCAGCGCGACAAATAACCCTTTAATAAACGCAGGATTCCGGCTTGTTTTTCACAAAGTAACTACGGAAATTTTTGGCCTTTTTATCCATACAACCCTCCAGATTAAGCAGGCGAATACGGCGGAAGTCGGTGGGGGAGGTTTCCGCCTGGATGGCGATATAGCCGGAATCCAGCGGCGTGCCATCGTCCATTAACAGGTCTGTGTACTCCAGCACCAACTCGCCATTCACAAAGTGCTGGGCCAATTCGTTGCCGTGAACCAGCAGCTCGATGGTGACCCACTGATCACCGTGAAAAGTAGGGCTGGATGAGTTGAAAATATGATCCTCGCTGGGCACGCCATTCATGGTGATCTTGGTTCCAGGGGTACAGACATTGGCGGTCGAACGAGGGTTTACACCATCGCCGCCCAAGAGCTGCATTTCCATGGAGCGGGGAAAGCCCTCTTCCAACGGCAGTTCACTCGGGTGCTGGGTGTGAAACATGATGCCGTTATTGCGCTTGGCCCAGGCTGGCCCTCCGGGAATCTGTTCGCCCACAAAGCGGTACTCCGCCTGGATCAGGTAATGGGAATAGGGGCCGGAATTATGAAACAAGTGGCCGAATCGCCCGCCAAATTCCTCGTATTCGTCGTAACTCACCCGTAGCAGGCCATCCTCCACCCGAAAGGTATTGAGCGCATTTTCACCCATGGGGTAACCGGCAAACTTCATGGTCCAGTCGTTGATGTCTTTGCCGTTAAACAGCTCTATCCAATCTTTTGATTCAGCTTGTACTGCTTTTTCCTGAATTGATGTGGAGCTGCAAGCGGTGGTGAAAAGCAGCGCTCCAGCGAGGGCTACACAGGCGACGAGTTTCATGGTGGTGTCCTTTTGAGTGTTCAGATAAATCTTATAGTTGAGCCAGAACTTTACCTGAAGGGCATGGGCGGGAGATAGGGGTTTTACATAAACAAACTCAACTGGTCATCGACCAGCTGATCCATATTGGCATCAAGAAAATGAAGGATCGAATCCGCCACCGGCGTCAGCTGCTTATCCACATAGTGCTGATAGTCCAAGGAGCTTTGACGCGCGGCAACCGGCTCGGGGCCACTGAGCGTAATCACATACTCTACCCAATCGCCGCGCCTGGGCGTGACGCCGGTTAACTGGGCCAACTTGCGTGCGGCCTGCACCTGGGGCGGGCTGCTTTTTTGGTATTCGTGCAGTTGTCGACGCAGGCGTTTGCGGTACACCAGGTCAGCGTCCCTTTCTCCTGCCAATACGGCACGGCGAGTATCGCGTACAAAGGCCTGGTAATCTTCTCCGGCAAAGACGCGGCGGTAGAGTTCGTACTGAAACTGCCGCGCCAATTGGGTCCAGTCGGTGCGTACATTTTCCAGCCCTTTGAACACCAGCTCTTCGCCATGCTCAGTTTGCACCACGCCCGCGTAGCGCTTTTTGGTGCCCAACTCTGAACCGCGAATAGTGGGCATTAAAAAGCGCAGGTAGTGGGTTTCAAATTGGATTTCCAACGCACTCGGCAGATTGAATTTTTCGCGCAACTCTGCTCGCCACCAGTCGTTAAGCTCCTTGGCCAGGCGCGCACCGATTTTGCGACAGGCCTCTGGTGTTTTGATATGGGTCTTGTCGCGGGTGTGGCTTTCGAGCCACACAAACAGCGAATCCGTATCGCCGTAGATCACCGCATAACCCTGCTGCTCAATCCAATCGCGACTGCGCTGGATAATCTCGTGGCCGCGCAAGGTAATAGAGCTGCACACGCGCGGATCAAAAAAGCGGCACCCGGTTGAGCCCAACACGCCATAAAAGGAATTCATAATGATTTTAATGGCGTGGGACAGGGGCGCATTGCGCTCCTGCTTGGCGCGATCCCGCGCAGCGGATAGTTGCGTAATGATTTCCGGCAACAAATGGCCTTCGCGCGCAAAACGTGCGCCGTTAAAGCCGGGCACCGTCTGCGATTCATCCAGCTGCTGATGCTCCGCCAGCCAAAAGGCACAGGGATCGATTAAAAAGCTGCGCATAATGCTTGGGTACAGGCTTTTAAAATCCAGCACCAGAATATTGTCGTAGAGCCCAGGGCGCGAATTCATCACGTAACCGCCGGGGCTGATAATGTCGGATTCGAGTTCGCCCAGGTTAGGCGCCACATAACCGCGCCTATGTAAGCGCGGCAAGTAGGCGTATTCGAATGCGGCAACAGATCCGCCGATGCGATCCAGCAACAAGCCGGTTAACTGGCTGCGCTCGATCGCAAAGTGCAGCAATTGTTGTTGCGCAAAAATATCCCACACCAACTCGCAGTCGCGCAGGTTATAGGCCGCCAGTGTGGTCTTATCCTCGTTAAACAGCCGGGTGATGTCTTCACCGCGCCCGGTACCGGTGAGCAACTTGCCTTCGCCCAGTAGCTGCTGCGCCACAGATTCCAACGAAAAGCTTTCAAAACTGTAGTTGGCGGCCTTAAGCAGCTCTATACCATCGAGCGCCACGCGGCCAGGGATGGTGATATAGCGGCGCCCTGCATCGCCCTCCTCTTGCCGCCAGTGAATGCTTTGCTGCGCGCGCCCCAACTGCAAGGCCAGGCCTTCGCGCTGGCACATTTGTTCCAACACCCAGAGATCAAACTGCACCAGATTCCAGCCGATCAGAATATCCGGATCTTCTTCCGCGAGCAGTGCAAAAAAATGTTGCAAGCAAGTGCGTGCATCGACGCAGTAAATCAACCCAGGCGTACTCTCACCCTCGCCCACCATTAGCACACAGCGACGCTGCTCGGACCAGAGGCCAATCGAATAGAGCTGGCGCGCATCCATGGAGGTTTCTATATCAAGCGACAGCAGGCGTAAATGCGGGCGATACTCGGCGGGTGACAAGCGCGGATTTATCAAGGGTTGATTGCTGGGCAGAGCAACAGCTTCCGGCAAATCAAACTGCGCGGCGGCGGTGATAAAACGCTCCATTAAAAAGCGCTCGGGTGGGCGAATATCGCCCTCCCAATAACCTATGCCTGCGCGCGCCAGCCGCTGCATGGCCTCGCGTGCCTCGCGCTGGCTGGCAAAGTAGAGTGCGTTCACAGCTTGATTGCGAAAGGTTTTTAACTCTGGCTCGGCCATGCGCCATTGCCTGAGCCCCTTGAACAAAGGCGGCAAGTCATCGGCCCTGGCGCGCTCGACAAAGATGACCCATTCCAGACCGGTGATCTGGGTCCAACAGGGCCCAATATCTGTGGCCCACCAGAGATCCAGCGAAATACCCTGGCGGGTGTCGCGCCATTGGCGGGTCAGGAGAAAAGCTTGGGGCATAGACATACATAGGCAGCTGGTAAAGGCGGCACTATACCCCAGAGTGATGACCGAATCAGTCAGTGGCCTGTCGGTATTTAATCGGTGGTGTAAGTCGCCATCTTCACCTTGAGCAATCTGGGCCGCGTGGTGAAATTCAGCCCCCAATCCGTCTGGTCGCCGTTCCACACCCGCTCGAACACCCATGTGCCTTGCTCGAATCGACCTTCCTCCACCCGCACAATCATGTATTTTTGATCCTTGATTTCATCCGAGGGCAAAAAAGTCACACGCGCACGGTAGGCGGTTACCAGGTATTCATCCTCACCCAGTTGCGCAATCAAAGCGCCGCCAGAGGATGGGTCATTACCCACCGGTGGATCTATCCAAAACATGGGGCGGCCGTAGGTGACCTCAGCATTCCAGCGACCAAGATCCAGCACCTGTGTGTAATCAGCTGCATTTTTATGGGCTTCCGCTTTGATGTCTTCTGGCGTTGCCTCGGCATTCCAGATTTTTTCTGCACGGCCAAAGGTATCGGTGGGCTCTGCCACGCCCCACACCTTGCCTTCAAAACTCAACCTGGCCCATTCGCGAGACCAAGGCGCCACCAGGCGATAAACATCCGCAAAATGGGCAATGGTTTCGTCGTTGTATTCGCGCGCGCCCAAGGGGTAATTCATATAATCGGTTTCATCCATACCAAAGGGCGCAAAGCCAATACCCTGGTAACCCAGCGTTGAAAAAAAGTAACGCGCATAGGGTTGGTCGTTGCCGATTTCCGCAACAAAGAGCGGATTATCCGCGCGGGAATAAAGCTCCAGCACCTTATCCACGGTTTTGTGGTCGCGAAAATAAATATCCGGTGAAATCATATCAATATGGGGAGCGGCGGCTTTCCACAGATCAATCACATTGTCCGTTGCCCCGCCACTGGAGTATTGGCCGGGCAAGCCGGGATGGAAAGGATTGCGCAGGGCCACGTTCACATTCATCGGCAGGTTTTTTATCGCCTTGCCTGCCACGGCAATTTCATCCACATAGCGCGCAATATGGTAGGCGTGAAAAAATTCGTCGGCATCTTTGCCGAACACTTGGGGCCAGGTGCCAGAACCTACTCCTAATTTCTGGGTCAGCTCAGTCGGCACAGGCGAATTGAAAATAGCCTGGGCAGTGGGTGAAAAATCCCGCACCGAGCCGTAGGTGCCCACTTCGTTTTGTACCTGAACCAAAATGATGGTGTGCTTTTTATCCACTTTTTTAATGTGGGCCATTAGGGCCACAAAGGCTTTTTTATCCGCCTCAAGGGTAGTGCGAAAATGAGGCGAAAGAGAGTTGAGTGTATCGCCATCTTGCTTTACGACGCGTGGAAAGCGTTTGTTGTCCAGCTTGACCCAAGCAGGCGCATAATGAGGGGCATTATTTTTCCAGGTGGCAAACCAGAGCAAAACCACTTTGAGGTTGCGACGCTCCGCCTCCTTCACCAAATAGTCGATATAGGAAAAATCAAACTGGCCCTCGACAGGTTCAATTTGCTCCCAAGCGACAGGAATACCTAAGGTATTCGCGTGCATTTTTTCAACGGAAGGCCAGACCTCTTTCAGTGCCGCGGGATAGTTGGCGGAGTTATTGGTTTGGGCGGCCAACATCAAGAAGGGTTCGCCGTCCACCATCAGAGCATGGCGACCTTCACGGGTGACTAACTGAGGCAGATCGCTGGCCAGAGAAAGTGCCGCAATGCACATAAGTGCCAGCGCAAGCAGGCCACGCGAAATACGCTTATTGTGCTTCATGTAGATTTTCCATACCGAAACAAAAAAACGCTCATCCGGGCGACCCTATAGGTGCGCGGATGAGCGCAAAGAAGAGCTCCAGCTCGGCTATTAGCGGATCCTGTTTACCGATTCCCCCAACTACGACTTTCAACGGCATTCCACGCCTCACTTCGCTTCGTGCTACTGAAAATTCAGAGGAACCCTGATGCCACCGCTGCTGGCATCAGGAAGTTACGATTAAATATCTCCTTAGAAATTAGCCCTCAAAGTCAACGCATAGCGAGTATCGTTGACAAAGTGAGATGCATAACGATCACCTGAGGCGCCCTGACGCATGATGGTACGAGTTTCCTCGTTGGTGATGTTGTTCATCTCCAGACCAACGGAGAAATTATCGTTAATGCGATAGAAGATAGATCCGTCCAGTTGACCAGTATCATCACTCCAAACCGGCAGACGATATCTCACGCTCTGATTACCATCGATACCGCCATCTCCACCTTCAAATCCATTCGGGCCAATGGACATCAAGTACTCACTCCGCCAACTCCAGGCCAGGCGCACTGACAAGGGGCCTTTTTCATACATACCCACCAGGTTGTAGGCATTTTTTGAAAGCCCTTCATAAGGCAACTTGGTGGAAAGCAAGGTACCGTCAGTATCGACCGGGCCTATCACCGCCGTTGGATTGTCTGGATCTATAGACAAAGGAATCTCGGTGTTGCTGTCGATATAGGTGTAGTTGAACTGGAAGCCTAGGCCATCGAAAGGCTCTGGCAACATATCAAAGAACTGGCTATAGCCCACCTCAAAACCACGAATTTCAGCTGAGCCCACATTCACTGGACGCGTCACCGCATAATCATAGCCATTGTGTGTTTCCACAACGGACTGATTACGAATGATGCCCTCTATGTCTTTGTAGAAAAGATTCATGTGAGCCATGCCGCCGCGATCATTAAAATACCACTCCAAGGAGGTATCAAATTGATTCGCTTCCAATGGCTTGAGGTTTGGATTATTCCAGGATGAGGATGTCAGCACGTAATCGGTGGGCTCCGGTACCACACCTTCACCGGGCGTAATGCCGTCACGCAAATTCGCACTCAACTCCTGATAGGCCTTTAACTGAGTGAAGTCTGGTCGCGCAATAGCCTGTGAAAGAGCGATACGCCATACCAGATTGTCACGCAAACTCACACGTAAATTAAAGCTTGGCAATACATCAGTGTAAGAATTTTCATAAGCCAGAGGAACCGACGCAACTTCGTCGGGTTTGGCCGGGTTGTGCTGCGGATTAAAATAGGCACCCGCAAATGTTCCCGTCGGATAAACCATATTGCCTGTGGCAGTCGACTCGGTTTTTACAACACGCAAACCAAAATTACCATCAACCGGCATAGCCAGATCATCAAACCCAAAGCGCACCAAGGCATAGGCAGCTGTCGTGCTCTCCTCCTGGACGTTAATCCATTCCGGATCACGAGGGTTGCGAGGCTCGTAGGGGTAGGTGCCAGCGTTACCATAACCACTGTGACCCAATGCAATGGCGTTGTTATAGGCCTCTTCATGGAGATCAATAAAACTGTTTGGATAACCCAATGCCAAATCTACACTAGGCGCCCAAACAACACCGGGTGCGGGTGAATCACCACGATAAAAGTTGTCAAATGTATTTACTTTGAGGTTACTGGTGTCTTCAATCGTGGGTATACCAAGATTTCCATCAAGAGCCCACCACAGCATCCACGTCTGATAGATCGCCTTCCAGTCATAACCACTGTCAGCATTGTCCGCCTCACGATCTGTGTAGCGCACGCCAAACTTAATAGACTTGATATTGGAGGATTCAAAGTTGTATTGCGCGTCACCACGCCAGGCAATTTGCGAAGCCTCATTGTCCTCCAAATGGGGCATGGTAAATGCCCAGTAGTAGTTTGACGGATCACCCAGGTAATCCGAATCCGCGCCCAACTTGGGAATATCACCTGACACATCAAGATCCAGATAAGGCAGATTGATTCCCGTCGCAATGGTCAAATCCAAGGCGTCGCTGCTGGATTCGGTGTATTGCAAGTCGGTGCTCAACTCCCAGTTACCCACAACAGCTTTGTAACCGCCGGAAAAATCCGTGGTGATAGATTCACGTGTTGCAACACGCACGTCGGCACCAAAGGGTATCCCGCCATTGGTGGTATCGGTTAAACGACCACGTTGAAACACGCCGTCTGCATCATACTCAGCATCAACAGGAACGACATCCCAAGGGTTATTGCTGACAAATATGGCGTCCTCATTCCACTGCATATCGTAGGCACTGCGGAAGGCAGTAAAATAAAACTCTGAATCATCGGTGGGGCGCCATTGAAAAGCGAGATAGCCGCCAGTCCTCTCTCGTTCAAACTCCATAGTGCGCCAGTCAGCACCGCGCGGAACCCAGACTGTGCTGTCTTCAAGATTATTGCGGGCAAAAGACGCGCGATTAAAGATGCCATCGGTGCGCGTAGCAATTTCTGAATAAGCCAAGTCGATTAAGAAGCCAAATTCACCGGCGTTGGTGTCCCACTTGTTGCTGTAGAGCCCTGAATAGGATGGACGAGTTTCTTTGATAAAATCGCCGTGGTTTGCACTAACACTGAACGAGGCGGTATTGGCATCCAGGTCCAGCGGCATCTTGGTTCGTAGATTTACAGTGCCACCCAAACCGCCTTCAATCATATCCGCTGATGGGTTTTTATAAACATCCACGCCCGCCATCAACTCCGCAGGCACATCTTCAAACGACAGACTACGACCACCACTGGCAGAAAAACTATCACGGCCATTAAGCTCAGAACGGACGTGTTTCATACCGCGCACAGCAACACCGCTACCTTCAGCAGAAAAGTGCTCAGGATCACCGATATCCATAAAGCGTTCGATAGTAACGCCGGGCACGCGCTGCAGCGCTTCGGTTACGCTGCGATCAGGTAATTTACCGATATCATCCGCAACGATGGAATCAACGATTGTCTCCGCATTACGCTTGATCTGCTGGGCAGAAAGAATGCTGCTGCGCTGCCCCGAAACAACAATTTCTTCAATATCGCTTTCGCTTGCATCTTCCTGCGCCAACGCTTGCAAACTCATACCCGCAGCACCCACCACCAGCGATACACTGGTCGCAAGATGAATCCATACCGGCAATTTCTTTTTCAAAAACGTTTGTTTATTGTTAATCGTCATGGTTTTCTCCAGATTTTTGTTGAACCACCCCTAGGCACTCTTTCGCCGAACATATCTTTCGCGCGGCATAAGTCTGCAACCAATCCTTTTGTTATATTTCGCAACCCCTGACAGTTGTTATCGTCGGGGCTTGCAAGACTAATCCATCAGCGTTTGAGCGATTGCAGACAAGAGATAGGTTTTGCCCGGCTCGGTGACCAATACACGGCTATCACCTTCGCCATTCAGCTTCACCGGCTGGCCAGAGGCCAGTTCGGTGAGCGTGAATTTTTTTGTGAATAACGCATTTCTTATAGTGAGTTGACCGCCCTGCCCCGCGTGCAATCTGGCGCTGACCAAGCCGCCGTTTTGCCATTGCAAGTCCAGGGTTATATCGCCACGAGCGCGTAGTCCGCGCACCTCGCCCGAAGACCAGGCAGCAGGTAGCGCAGGCAGCAGATGGAGTTCGCCGGCGTGACTTTGCACCAGCATTTCGGCAATACCGGCAGTTGCGCCGAAGTTGCCATCAATTTGAAAAGGTGGGTGGTTATCCCAGAGATTGGGTAGCGTGCTCTGGCGCAGCTGATCACTCAGCAATTTGTGTGCGCGATCGCCATCATGCAGGCGTGCCCAAAGATTAATTTTCCACGCCTGCGCCCAACCGGTGCCACCATCGCCGCGCGCATCCAGCGAGCGGCGTGCCGCCGCGAGGAATTGGGGCGATTCAGTGTGGGTAATTTGATTGCCAGGATGCAGTGCAAACAAG
Organism: uncultured Cellvibrio sp.; assembly: GCA_965652595.1. Taxonomy (GTDB): domain Bacteria; phylum Pseudomonadota; class Gammaproteobacteria; order Pseudomonadales; family Cellvibrionaceae; genus Cellvibrio. Next base: position 22,688 of record CBFGWO010000016.1, read on the forward strand.
TGGGAAATATGGCGGTGATCATTTTTCGGATCGTCCAGATCCAATTTCCATTCCTGCAATTGCCCCCAGCGACCAATACGCAAACCTGGATCAAGGCGCTTTAGCGTTTGCTGTAATTTTTTGGCGAATTTTTTGTCGCCGAGAATTTGCGCCGCTTCGTGGGTGTTGCTTAGCACGTCAAACACCAGCTGCTGGGACATGGCCGCACCGACGGTAAAATCGCCGTGCTCGGGCGAATAACTTGGGCTAACAACCAGCAAACCATCGCGCTTGTCCTTGATGAGCGCATCCACCCAAAATTCGGCGGCGCCTTTCATTACCGGGTAGGCGCGCTCGCGCAAAAAGCGCTCGTCGCCATGGAAGCGATAGTGTTCGTAATAGTGCTGTGCCAACCAGGCGCCCGCTTCCGGCTGCCAAAAGGCGGTGGGCCAGGCGATAACGCCGGTAAAGCCGTAGATATTGGTATTTAAAAACAACGTCCAACCTTTAGCGCCCATGATGCGCCGCGCCGATTCGCGACCGGGCTCTACCAGGCTGTCGATAAAATCAAACAGAGGCCCGTTGGTTTCAGCCAGGTTGGTGACATCGGCGGGCCAGTAATTCATTTGCAGGTTGATGTTGACGTGGTAGTCGGCGTTCCAGGGCGGCGTGTTGGAATGGTTCCACACACCCTGAAGATTCGCAGGCAGTGAGCCTGGGCGAGACGACGCAATCAGCAGGTAGCGACCGAACTGGAAATACAGGGCTTCAAGCGCGCGATCCGCACCGGCATCACCGCTGGGATAGACCGCGAGTAACTGGGTTGTGGGCACCTGTGGCACCTTCTGGCCAATATCGAGACTGACGCGTTCGAACAAGGCTCGGTGGTCTTGTTGATGACGGCTAATCAACTCAGCAAAGGTGCGCGCACTGGCGGCGTCGAGCAGGCGCGTTAAACGCGGGCCAGGTGCTTCACCCCGGTAGTCGGGATAGCGCTGGACATAGTTGGTCCCGGCAGTGAATAACACCAGCAGGCTGTCGGCGCCCTCCAGACTAAAGCCCTGCTCCAGCGCACGCAGCTCGCCACCCTCAGGCAAAACTTGCAGTTGCACCTCGTACGCCAGGCCGTTGTTGTTGAGCTGACCGGCAGCGATTAATCGCTGCCCCTGGATTCGCCAATTCACGCTGCGGTTATCGGGGATATCCAGGGCCAGATCCAGACTGATTTTTCCGGGGCGGTTGGCACTCAGGCGAACGCCGATAACACCATCGGGGTAGGAGGCAAAATATTCGCGCTTGTAGCTCACACCCTCAGCCACAAAGGTGACGCTGGCCATTCCCGCTGCCAGATCCAGGGTGCGCCGGTAATCGCTAACCTGATCACTTAGCTGATGATTCAAGCGCAGATAACCAAAATTTTGATAATCACCGTAGCTGGTAACTTCACGCCCCAGGGCCTTGGCCACAGCCTCCGGGGTCATACTGCCCTGCTTGTTCAGGTCTTTGCGCACCTGAGCCAAGGCGCCGACGCTGGATTTTTCCGGCCAGCCAAAATCGTAACCGGGAGCACCTGGGCCGCCAGTCCAGAGGGTTTTTTCGTTGAATTGCAGGCGTTCCTGGTGAACTTCGCCAGTGGCCACAGCCCCCATGGCGCCGTTGCCAATGGGCAGACCTTCGCGCTCCCAGTCAGCGGCGGGGGTAGCAGACCATATCGTCCATGCCATCAGCTCTGCACTGATCGCCAGAGGCGCCAAAGCAAGCAGGCCGATTGCCAAAGCCAAGCAGGCGGGCAAATGGCGCAAAAGACTGGATGAGATGGGAGACACTTCCCGCATGGGGCCAAACCTCGGTCTTTATAATTTTTGGCGCTAAAATAACGAATTAAAACGCACAATTATGGTTTATATGACTATTTGGTTTTTATCATATGACAAAGTTTTCACCTATGCAACATATACTGCCAGCGAAAATGGCCGATGGCCAGTCACAAAATGGCATAACCCCAAAAGCAAAAGGGCCCCGAAGGGCCCTTTATGGCATAACGCAACTACCGATACCGACGGTCAGTTCTTTTTCTGCTTAAGCTGCATCAGGCGGTGATACGCCAGTTTGGGCTGGTTATTGCGATCGAACAGCATGGGGTAGTTCACGCGTCCGGGAATCGGGAAGCCATTGAGCCAGGTTTCGGCGTCGTTAGTGCCCCAGGTAGTAACGCGATCAATCTTGTCGCGGTGACGCAGCAGGATTTTGAACAAGGCCTCGTAGCGCGCCGCCAGCTCTTCTTCTTTCTCGGCAGGCAAACCATCGCGGTAGGGGTCCATTTCCGGGCGGTACTCAAAGCGGTTGGAGATCTCGGCGCTGAGATTCCACACCAGCGGCAGTACATCAATATCCAGCTCGGTGATATGCACCTTCACACCCAGCTTGGCGTACTCAATGATGGATTTTTCAAACTCATCAAACTCCGGGTGAGTCAGGCTCATATGGCCCTGCATGCCCACACCGTGAATGGGGGCACCCGCTTTTTGCACACCTTTAACCAAGGAAATAATCGCGTCGCGCTTCTTGGGAACAGCGGCGTTGTAGTCGTTGTACAGCAACTTGGGCTTGGGATCAGTCTCTGCGGCCAGTTTGAAGGCATGGGCCACATAACCCTCGCCACAATTCTTGAACCAGCCGGTTTGACGCCAGCTGCCATCGTCTTCCACCGCCTCGTTAACCACATCCCAAGCGTCAATTTTGCCTTTGTAGCGGCCCGCTAGCGTGCGGATATGTTCTTCCATCACTTTCAGCTGCGCATCGCGCGTGTTGGGTTTGCCCTCGGCGTCCAGGTAAATATGCGCGGGCGCCTGGCTGTGCCAGATCAGGGTGTGACCCACCACGTACATCTTGTTGTTCACGCCGTAGTCCACAAAACGGTCGGCCAGCTCCCAGTTCCACTTATCCAACTGCGGGCGAATTGGCTCCCATTTCATGCAGTTTTCGGCGGTGATCGCGCTAAATTCGCGCTTGATCAAATCCAACATGGTTTGATCCTGGTTGGCCAGGGTGGCATTGCTGATGGCGGTGCCGATGAAAAAGTCATCTTTATAGACGTCTTTAATACCGGTACTGGCCATAGCAGCGGCCAGTGCGCGGGTTTTGAGCTGGGTGGCGGCCAGGAGTGCAGCTGTGCCCCACATAAATTTCCGGCGGGAAATAGTCATAAGAAAAACCTCTGGTTATAGTCAAAGTGAACTTTAGACGCTTGGCATCCCCCCTTCCACGGGTCTAACACTCCTTAACAATCCTGCTCCAGTCGTAAAAGCCGGTCATCAATCGAGCCAGGCCATCGCGCTGGCGCTGATCCGTTAAATAGCCTTTGGCATCAAAGGCCTGGTGGGCAGAAGCAAGCAGGTATTCGGGTGCGGGATACACCGGGCTCAGCACCGCCAAGAGCACCTGCTTGAGATGCGCCTGGGCACGGGCACCCCCAACCGGGCTTTTGGAAGCGCTCATGATCGTCACCGGCTTGTGCGCCAATACAGACTTGTAAGCAGGGCGCGAGAGCCAATCCAGGGCATTTTTCAGCCCGCCGGGAATACTGTAGTTGTACTCGGGAGTGGCGATGATCAAGGCATCCGCCTCGGCCACCGCCTGGCGCAGGGCCACGACCAGGGAGGGCTGGGTATCGCCGTCCAAATCCTCGTTGTAGAGAGGCAGCTGCGCGATTGAGGCCATTGAAAACTGGACAGCGTCAGGCAAAGAGCGGCCCGCCTCCTCCAGCAAAAGAGTGTTGAGCGAGCCTTGGCGCAGGCTGCCACTGATACCGAGAATTTTCATAGTGCGACTCCTGTGATTGTTGAGTATAGACAGCTAATGGACACCCGAACCCCGGAAGATTCCATCGCCCGCTTGGCAGCCTGGCACAGCAGTTGCTGAAACCTGGGTTAACCAGACATATGCACCAGCAGAGCGCCCGTCACATCGGGTTATACGGCGGGCGCAAAAAGGAAGGGTCAGCCATTCGCACCATGAACGCGCACAACACCCCATTTACTGCACCATTTTCCACCACCGATTCGGCGACTCTGGCGCAGTTTTGCACACTCTGCCGACAGCGGCAGGACAGCCTCTTGCTGATGAAGCAGCTGGTGCAAATGATTCGCGAGGTACAAAGGCACAGAGGCATGAGCATGGCTCTGCTGGGTGGCAATACCCAATTCCGCGAGGACTTTGAGCGCTTGCAAGCCCAGGTTGAGCGCCGCCTGTTGTTTTTACAGGCCTTTGCTGGCCAAACCCGCGACCTGCTTTCCCAGCGGGACCAGGAAAACCTCCACAGCGCCTGGATCACCATCCGCCACGACTGGCAGGAAGACTCGGTGATCGACAACTATGAACTTCACTGTCACCTCATTGAGCAACTGCTGGGCATGCTCGCCGCACTCGGCAAACAGCTGGAGGAGTCCCTGGGTGGGCTGATGGAAAACACCAGCGACAGTCCCGGTTATCCCAAGCGATTTCGCCACCTGGAAGTACTTCACTTCACCACGCGCCAGATGCCCGCCGTGGTGGAGCAGCTGGGCCGCATCCGCGCCCTGGCTACCTATGCAGCTGCGGTTGGCCATTGCGACACCCACCACTCAGGCAAGCTGCGCTACGTAATTCAATGCACGCGGGTTAACAACGAAAAGCTGCGCCACCAAACCAAACGCCTGGAGGCCTTGCTCGAGCGGGACACGCTGCTGCTCAACCCCCTGAAAAGTTACGAAATCAAGCTGGTTTTCCTGCTCAATATGGTTGAGCAGGATGTGCTGGACAGCCGCAAAATCACGGCGGATTCCAGCCGTTTATTCAGCCTTGCCACCGACATCATTGAGGTTTACTTCAAGGTAATAGATGATGGCATCCAATTGCTCGATGCCTGGCATCAGCAGGATGTAGAACACTGGCTAGCTGACGCCTGAGCGAATTCTCATGTACATGATGTCCTTCTTGGTCAGGGCCACCGCCCTGCTGCTGTTTATTTTTTCCTTTTGCACCCACCTACAGGCCGCACCTCCCAGCGCCAAAGATCCGGGGTTGATTCCCGCCGCTGCCGTCGAAGATTGCCTGCGCGCCAGCGTAACCGGTGCAGCGGCGGAGATGACCCTGGCCGAACTGCGCGCCGCCTGCATCCTGTTACTGCATCAGGAAAAAGCGGCCGCCGGCCCTACGACACCAAGCGAAGAAGCCAAAGCGCTTTTAACAGAAGAGGAAGAACCTTTATCAGAGGAGAAGCTTTTAACAGAGGAGGAGTTTTTAACAGAGCAAGAGTCTGAAACACCGGAGGAACCCCTAGCAGAGGAAGAGAGCGCCGAATCTCCTGAAGATGCCCGCAAGCAGCGGCTGCTGGGCCAGCGCATGACGATAGAGGCGCTCAACCGCGCCAACCGCTTTGTACTCACCCCCCACAAACGCAACTACCTGCTGCCGATCACTTACAAGGATCACCCCTACAACCAGCCCTACCTGGATGCCGAATCGCGTTTCACTGATCTGGATTACGCCGAAGCTGAATTCCAATTCAGCGTCAAAATCCTGCTGCGCGAAGGCCTGCTGGGCGACAACGGTCACCTCTACCTGGCCTACACCAATCATTCACTCTGGCAGGTTTACAACCGCGACAATTCCGCACCCTTTCGCGAAACCAATCACCAGCCGGAATTGATTCTGAGCTTCTCCAACGACTGGCAAATTTTGGGGTTTCATAATGTGCTCAATGAGGTCATTTTTAACCACCAGTCCAACGGACAATCTGGCCTACTGTCGCGCAGCTGGAATCGCATCATGCTCAACAGCGTATTTGAACGCGGCAACCTGGCCTTTGCCTTTACCCCTTGGTATCGCCTGCCGGAAGACAAACAAAAATATCCCGGCGATCCGCGCGGTGACGACAACCCGGATATCGAAAAATATCTGGGGCACTTTGAACTAAGCGGCGCCTGGCAGCGTAACAAAGACATCTTCAGCGTCACCCTGCGCAACAATCTGCGCTCAGACAATCGTGGCGCTGTGGAACTGGGCTGGACCTTTCCGGTGTCGCGGCGCATGCCCAAGGTGCGCGGCTATGTGAAATACCTGAACGGCTACGGCCACAGCCTAATTGATTACAACGACAGCGCTCAGGTGCTGGGTTTGGGAATCGCGTTTACCGATTTGTTTTAAATCGACGCGCCCCATTGCCATCACTGCGCTCATGGGGTTTACGATGTACCAATCCATAAACAGATGGGTGTTTGCAGGTTTATTGGCAGGCTTGGGGGGTTGCACTCACCCGGATCTGAAAAGCTATTCGACAAACAAACCCAACTTTATCCCGGAACAATTTTTTGAGGGCCAACTCACCGCCCACGGTGTTCTCAAAAACCGCAGCGGCCAGGTCACGCGCTATTTCACCGCTGATATCGATGCTTCCTGGGACAAGGGCGTGGGCACCCTCGCGGAACGCTTTGAATTTAATGACGGTGAAATTCAGTTTCGCACCTGGATACTCAAACCGCAGAGCGAAGGTCAGTATGTGGCGACCGCTGGCGATGTGGTCGGTGAAGGCCTGGCGCTAACCAGTGGCAATGCGATGAAGCTCGATTATGTGCTGCGGATTAACTATCGAGGCAAACCCATGAACCTGGAGGTCGAGGACTGGATGTGGCAGGTGAATGAGCAAACAGTGATCAATCATTCCATTCTGCGCAAATGGGGTTTTCGCGTTGGCAGCATCCAATTGGCAATTATTAAGTCGGATGCCGACAAACCCGATTTGCCTAATTAATGCGCAAAGCCGTAAGGAACTGTGAATTGGGCCGTCATTGACTGGTAACCGGCGGCCAATCCCGGTATAACTTAGCGCCAAACTCAGGTACCACGCTCTTGTTGCAAGGGAACACCTATGGCGCTTTCGAATAATCTGCACAGCCATTGCACCTGGCGCCTGCGCCAGCAGCGACGCCCGTTTTTCACTGACCCACCCGCCCGACGTTCTGCCAATTCCCGTACCTGGTCTTAGGTGCTTGATCTTTAGGTGCTTGATCTATAGTTACGGCATTTGTTCGCCCAGCATCGGGATCCTAACGTCGTGAATCACGCACACCCTTATTCAGCATTTTGAGGTTAGTCAATGACCCTTCTGCTCATAATTTTGCTGCCCTTGGTGGGCGCGCTTTTGCCGCCACTGGCAGAGCGATTTGGCCGCAGCCTCTGCGCTTGGTCCGCCGCGCTCGGCCCGCTGATTGCGCTGGGTTTACTCATCGGTTACCTGCCGTTTTTGTTTGAAGGCCAAACCTTTTTCTTCACCCTGAATTGGCTGCCCGCCATAGGTCTGGATCTCAGCCTACACCTGGACGGCCTGGGTGCCATGTTTGCACTCTTGATTCTGGGTATCGGTTTGCTGGTGATTCTTTACGCCCGCTACTACCTGGCGAAAAAAGATTCCCTCGGCCGCCTCTACGCCCTGCTGCAACTTTTTATGATGGCCATGCTCGGCATAGTGCTGTCGGACAATATCCTGCTGATGATCGTGTTCTGGGAACTGACCAGCCTCAGTTCTTTTTTGCTGATCGGCTACTGGTCTTATCGCAGCGACGCGCGCAAGGGCGCACGCATGGCCTTGACCATTACCGGTGCGGGTGGCCTGGCCTTGTTGGCGGGCGCGCTGCTGCTGGGTGACATTGTCGGCAGCTACAACCTGAGTGTAATTACCGCCTCGGCGGCGCTGATTCAAAGCCACAACCTTTACCCGGTGGTGCTGATTTTGATTCTGCTGGGTGCCTTTACCAAATCGGCACAGTTTCCGTTTCACTTTTGGCTGCCCCACGCTATGGCGGCACCGACGCCCGTCTCGGCTTACCTGCACTCGGCCACCATGGTAAAGGCCGGGGTGTTTTTGCTGGCGCGCCTCTATCCGGCCCTGGCGGGAACGGATCTCTGGTTTTATATAGTGACATTTACCGGTATGGCGACTCTGGTGTTTGGCGCCTACACCGCACTCTTCAAACACGACCTCAAAGGCCTGCTGGCCTACTCCACGATCAGCCACCTGGGCTTGATCACCATGCTGTTCGGGTTTAACACCGAACTGGCGGCGGTGGCGGCGATTTTCCACATCATCAACCACGCGACTTTTAAGGCCTCGCTGTTTATGGCGGCGGGCATCATCGATCACGAAACCGGCACCCGCGATATGCGCCTGATCAACGGCATGTGGAAGTACATGCCAGTCACCGCGACGGTAGCCATGGTGGCGGCGGCCTCCATGGCGGGTGTGCCACTGCTCAACGGGTTTCTCAGCAAGGAAATGTTCTTTACCGAAACCCTGCATATTGAATCCATGGGCGGCTTTAGTTGGGTTATCCCGTTGATGGCGACCCTGGCCGGTATTTTTGCCGTGGCCTATTCCTATCGGTTTATCCACGATGTGTTTTTTAACGGCGAGCCCAGAGACCTGCCGATTTACCCGCCCCATGAGGCGCCGCGCTACATGATCTTCCCGATGGCAGTGCTGGTGGTGCTCTGCCTACTGGTGGGCGTGGTGCCCAACATGACGGTAGCGCCCTTCCTGGATGCGGCCACCCGCGCCGTGCTGGGCCACGAAATGCCGGAGTACCACCTTGCCCTCTGGCACGGCCTCAACCTGCCACTGATCATGAGCGTGATCGCGCTTGCCGGTGGCTTGTTGCTTTACAGCCAGCGCAAAGGCTTGTTTGCGTTTTATGAGCGCAAATACCGCCACGATGAAAAAGTGGTGTTTGAATCCCGCGTGCAACGCAGCGTGCGCTTTGCCCAGGCGGTGACCGACCGGCTGGAAAACGGCTCGCTGCAACGCTATGTGGCACTGTTTATCGGCGCAGCAGTGATTGCGGGTGCGGTGGAGTTCTGGCCCTTGGCGAGCCTGCTGGGCGATGTGGCCATGACACCGGTAGACGGTGTCAGCCTGCTGGCTGCGGTGGTACTCATCGTCGGTGCCTTCGGCACAGTGCTTATCCACCACAATCGCTTTGCCGCGCTGCTGATGATGAGCGTGGTGGGTTTAATTGTTTCGCTGATCTTTGTGCGCTTCTCGGCACCTGATCTGGCATTGACCCAAATTTCGGTAGAGGTAGTCACCATCGTTCTGATGATGCTGGCGCTCTACTTTTTGCCGCAAATGACCCCTAACGAGTCCGGCAAGCGCCGCGTCAGCCGGGATATTCTGGTGGCAGGTTCAGCGGGCGTGGGGGTAGGGCTTTTGTGCCTGGCAATCCTCACCCGCCCTTACGATACCAGCCTGGCGGAATACTTCCTGGCCAACTCTGTGCCTGGCGGCGGTGGCGCCAACGTGGTGAATGTGATTCTGGTGGACTTCCGCGGCTTTGATACCCTGGGCGAAATCACGGTGCTGGCGATTGCGGCCATCGGCATTTACGTCATGCTCAACGGCTTGCGCCTTCCCTTGCCCGGCGCCGATGGCGAGGGCCGTATTTGGGCCAAGGACCCTTATCCGCCGATTCTGACCGTGCTGTCGCGCATACTCCTGCCGCTGGCGCTGATGGTGTCTGTGTATATCTTCCTGCGCGGCCACAACCAGCCGGGCGGTGGCTTTATCGCCGGGCTGATCACCAGCGTGGCGCTCATCCTGCAATATGTGTGCAGCGGCACCGATTGGGTGCGCCAGCGGCTGAATCTGGAATA
>CBFGWO010000017.1:0-31884 GCA_965652595.1 uncultured Cellvibrio sp.
TCAGCTTTATGCGAATGATCAGCCCCGTGAGAATGCTCAGCCCTATCGCAACCCACCAAGGCTGCACACAAGGTCACAGCGACCAACAAAAACCTCCGGGGAGAATTTTTACTCTTTTTGACGAGGGCAGATGACTTCATCTTGGCGACTCCGGTCAGGATAGTCCCTTGACGTTGGTCAAGGGCTGCGAAAGCAGCGCAGTTTAACCCCGCATCAGCCCCAAGGGGAAACCTTGCGCATTCACAGACTCAACTTTCCCGCTCAAACCATTCCGGAAAGGGATCAGGCAGCGACTTCCAGTATTCCTGCCCTTTGAGCAGTTCCTCATCAGTGAGCAAGCAGGCATCCAGTTGCGCCACCACCTGGTCTCGATCGAGATTCTGGCCAATAAACACCAGCTCCTGACGCATATCGCCAAAGGGTTCCTCCCAGCGCTCCATGATGTAGCTCAGGTGTTCTTCATCTTCCGGCCAGCGATCCTTGGGCACGGCTTTCCAGAACATGCCCGCCGCGCCATGCTGGGCCACACCACCGGCCTGACTCCACTGCCCCGCCCATTGCGGGCGTGACGCCAGCCAGAAAAAGCCCTTGGAGCGCAGCAATTTGCCCTTGATACTCGGATCAGCAAAAAAGTCGTGCAATTTTTGCGGGTGAAATGGGCGGCGCGCTTTATAAGTAAAACTGCTGATGCCGTACTCTTAGGTCTCGGGGGTGTATTCACCGCGCATTTCTTGCAACCAACCCGGCGCCTGCTGGGCGCGCTCAAAATCAAAGCGGCCGGTATTGAGCACCCGCGCCAGCGGCACTTGCCCGCGCAGCATGGGAATAATGTCCGCCGCTGGATTGAGCTTGTGCAATATAGCCTGTAACTCCTCCAGTTGCTGCGGCGAAATCAAATCCGTTTTGCTGATTAACAACACATCGCAAAATTCAATTTGATCCACCAACAAATCTGCCACATTGCATTCGTCCTCTTCACCCAGACTTTCGCCGGTTTCCTGCAACGACAGCGCCTCGTGATAATCATTTAAGAAATTCACGCCATCAACCACGGTTACCATGGTATCCAGGCGCGCTACCTGGGACAGGCTCTGGCCGTTTTCGTCTTCGAAGGTAAAGGTTTCGGCAATGGGCAAAGGCTCGGAAATGCCGGTGGACTCAATCACCAAGTAATCAAACCGCCCCTCCTGCGCGAGCCGATTCACCTCTACCAGTAGATCTTCGCGTAGGGTGCAGCAAATGCAACCGTTGCTCATCTCGACCAGTTTTTCTTCGGCGCGGTTGAGCTCCACCTGATTATTTACCAGAGCCGCATCAATATTGATTTCGCTCATGTCGTTGACGATAACCGCCACACGCAGGTCTTCGCGGTTGTTGAGAATATGGTTGAGCAGCGTGGTTTTACCGGCGCCCAGAAAACCGGAAAGCACGGTAACCGGCAGGGGCTTTAGCTGAGGGGAGTGAGCAGCAAGTGGGTTGGACATGATGACCTCGGTTATCGCAAATAAATTGGTTCGAATACGCTGTTTGGAAAAATGGCGCTCTAGCTGGGTGGCTGGGCCTTGGCGATGGCGGACTTCTCCTACTCAAGGCGAATTTAATAAATGTTATAACATAACAATTTATAACATAACAAAATAGTTGCCCAGAGAGTCTTTCACAACGGGAACCTCTCACTACCCCTGGCTTGGAAGGAAGCAGCTGCCGGGTTGGGCGTAAATAAACCCTTATTATGAAAACGATTGCACAAATTTACCCTTGTTGCGATATCAAGGCGCCAATGACGAAAAAGCCAAGGCCCATTGGGTCAGGCGCCAAAGTTTATAAATAGTCATTAATAAACAGCAACTTATAGCTATAAATTTTGACTGGCGTCACAAACACAAAAATCCTTCGGCAAGTTTACTGTGGCTTTATAGGCGTTAACTCTCTAAAAAGCGCATATTTTCCCCTTGAAAATGTAACCGTTTACACATAATCTCTTGCAACTTGCCTGGTCGCCAGGGGGTCCACAACACCCACTGGACCTCATCTCCACGGCGCCACTGGCAGGCCAATAACACTAATGAATAGCGATTATCACGGAGATCCCTCACATGAAAGCATCACCCAGATTCCACAAAAAGCTGTTGCCCGCGCTGGTTACCAGCTGCGCTATGGGCCTGCTTAGCAGCCAGGTTATCGCCCAGGACACCATCGAAGAAGTCGTGGTGATGGGCGTGCGTGGCGCCCAGGAAAAAGCCATTGATATCAAACGCAACAGCGCTGAAATTGTGGATGCGGTTGCCGCCGAGGACATAGGCAAGCTTCCCGATACCACCATCGCCGACTCGCTGCAGCGGATTACCGGCGTGCAAATTCAACGCAGCGGCGGCCAGGGCAGCCTGGTGAGCGTGCGCGGTATGGGCCAGGTAGCGAGCACCCTCAACGGCGAATATTTTCTGGTGCCCGCCAGCATGACTACCAACGGCGTCAACTTCACCGATATCCCTGCGAGCCTGGTGTCTGGTCTGACAGTCTCCAAATCCCAGTCCGCCTCACATCTTGAGGGCGGCATCGGCGGCAGCATTGATGTGCTCACGCGCCGCTCGCTGGACTTGCAAGATGGCCTGAGCGGCGCTCTGCGCCTGCAAGGCAGCAATGGCAGCATCACCAAAACCACCGACCCGGAAATCAGCGGCCTCATGGGTTGGAAAGCCAACGACGACCTGGCCATGTCGCTCGCCTTTTCCTATGGCGACTCCACCCTGGCCAGTAACCAGGGCCGCCTGCGCACCGACCGGGTAGCCGAAAGCTGGGAGTGTGGCGAGGGTGCCTGTCAGGATCTGGACGGCAATGGCGACACTAGTGGCGATTTCTTTTCGCCGATGAACTGGCAGAGTCCGGAATTTTCTTCGCGTGAAATTGAACGCGAGCGCTTGGGTTTGGCCTACAACTTTAATTTGGCGGTGAGCGATGCCTTGGAACTTAACGCCGATATTTTCTACACCGAAATGGACGAAAAAGCGGCGGGGCAATTTCTGTATTTGGGCAACCAGATTGGCGGTCGTGCTGGCGCCCATGAATACACCCGTGTAACTGGCCAACCGGCGATAGTGCACGCCGGCGATGGCAGTCTGGGTGGCCAACCCTATTACGCGACTGACTTGTGGACTATGGCCAGTGGCTTCCGCGGCGGTGTGCTGGGCGATTACCGCGAAAGCTCCGCACTCAATACCAATATTGAACTCGCCTACGACAATGGCGGCGCTTTTACCGGCAGTGTGCGCTGGGTTTCCGGGCGCGCCGATGAAGATCGCAATAACCTGACGCTGGCGCAGGTGTCCAATGCGCATATGGTGGTGCGCGAGCCAGGTGGCCAGGCCGTGAATATTAATCCGGGCGCTATCGACGATGGCCTGGTTTACCCCATGCGCGTCACCATCAACGACGATCATGTGGCCATGAGCCTGGATCAAGCCATGCTGCAAAAAATGCAGGCCCCCAGCGCCTGGTATTTGCATTCAGGCTGGGTAGAAGGCAACTACTCCGAAAGTGAATATGATGTGTTGCGTGGCGATGGCAATTTTAAACTGGCTGACGAAGGCCTGACCTCGGTTGACTTCGGCTGGCGCTACTCCAACCGCAGTACTTTTAATAACAATATGTCCTTCTTCTCGCCCTCCGGCGTGATAGGTGCAGACGGTGAAGAGCTGCTCAACAAGTATCACGAAGTCGGTTACGCGGTTGGTCAAAGTGGTACCAGTGGCACGGCTCAAGGCCTGACCTATGATCCTTTGCCCGTGATTGAAATTGACGATGCGATTCTCAACGGCTACATCACCAACGTCACACATTTTGGAGAAGCACTCACGGGTGTTGACTTCAGTATTCCTATGATCGACACACGCAAAATAGATGATCCTATTGCGTTTAACGATATGCTCTACGGCAAAGGCGAGCGCATTATCAATCCGGATCGCTCCTACAAGGTCGTGGATGCCAAGCAAAGCGTGCATGCGCGTTTTAACTTCGACAAAAACCTGAGTGACTTTACTAACCTCAGTGGTAATGCGGGCGTGCGCTATGTACGCACCGATTTAACCGTTACGCAAAATATTACCGACCCGAATATGCTCAATCCGCGCATCCTGGCGGGTGTTGATCCCAACCACACCACCTATGTGGACCTTGGCGATAAGATCACTAACGTAACCTACAATCACTTTTTGCCCAGCTTGAACCTGAACCTGGGCCTGGGTGATGACTGGAAAATCAAACTCGCCTACGACAAGCGTCTCTCGCTGCAAAATCTCAACTCGCTTGGCGATGGCTCAATTACCTATTACGGCTCAGAAGCAGAAGGGGAAAATTTTCAGCGCGTGAGCTCACGGCAGAACAACGGCAACCCTTATCTGCGACCCTGGGAAGCCACCGTGTTTAATATTGCCGCCGAATGGTATCCCACCGAGACCTCGCTGATTTCCTTTGGCTACTTCCACATGGATATTGCCAGTTTTACCTTTAGCGATGTGCAGCAAAATCCCAGCCTGCCCGATAGTGATGGCGTAGTAAGGCGCGGTGCCGAAGAGCGCACCATTGCCAACGGTGCGGGCGGCATGGTGCAGGGTTATGAGTTCTCCTATCAGCAGAGCTTTGATTTCTTGCCGAGCTTCCTGAGCAACACAGGTGTCACCTTCAACTACACCTACTCACCCAGCGAGAGCCCGGCTGATGAAGTCTTGCCCAATGGCGAGGTTGCGCCTTTTAACAACACCGCCGAAGATCAGGCCAACCTGGTGCTCTGGTATCAGGATGACCGCTTTGAGGCGCGTATTGCTGCCAACTACTTGGGTGAACAGTATCAGGGCATGACCTCTGGCTGGATGTGGACTCCGGAGAACGACGCTGATGGTATGCCGCGCTTTCTCAACTCCACACTCTTTGTGGATTTAACGGCGTCCTATTACCTGATGGATAACCTGCAACTGACGCTGGCGGTCAACAATTTATTGGAGGAAGACAATATCGCCTACACCCAATGGAGCGACTTTGTTGATTCTTACGATATTTTTGAACGTCGCATCACGGCGGGAATGAACTTCAAGTTCTAACGCGCAGGTAACGAGAGGCAAAGAATACCGCTGCAACTTTCGGGTTGCAGCGGCGATATTCAAATGCGGCAATGTCCAAATAATGAGTTTCCCTTTGTGAAGAGCGATCAACCCATAAAATCCCTGGCGATAGTTGGCGGCGGCACAGCAGGCTGGATGGCGGCCGCTATGCTCGCCAATCGCTTCAATCACTTGGAAATTACTCTCGTTGAGTCACCCGAGCTGGGCACCATAGGTGTGGGCGAAGCTACTGTGCCCTATATCAAGGAGTTTTTGCAGGAGCTGAAAATCAATGAAGTGGATTTTATTCGTCACACCCACGCCACCTACAAACTGGGTATCGACTTCGACGGCTGGCACAAACCCGGCCAGCGTTTTTTTCACCCTTTTGCGGGCTATGGTTCACGTATAGCGCGTATTCCCTTTCATCATCTTTGGACAAAACTCAAACAACAAGGCAAAGCGCGGGAATTGGATGCCTATTGCCTTTCATCGCAAATGGCTCGCCACAACCGCTTTGCGCTGCCTAAACCCAATAACGATGTTGAGCTATCGAGTTTTAACTACGCGTTTCATTTCGATGCAGGTTTGTTTGCCAGTTACCTGCGCAGCTGGGCAGAGAAAAAAGGCGTTCTTCGCAAAGAAGCCAAGGTGATTCGTGTAGAGCAACAAACCGATACCGGATTAATCGAGCGGCTACAGCTTTCAACGGGCGAATCCATAGAGGCGGATTTTTTTATCGATGCCAGTGGCTTTAAAGGCTTGCTGATTGAAGAAACACTGCACTGCGGCTATGAAGATTGGAGCCACTGGCTACCTTGCGATCGCGCTATCGCCCTGCCCTGCCGCAGTCAGCAGCCCCCGGCGGTATTCACCCGCTCTTTGGCCACAGCCGCAGGCTGGCAGTGGCGCATTCCCCTGCAACATCGAATGGGCAACGGCCATGTCTATTGCAGTCACTTTATGAGCGACGACCAGGCACTGGCGCTGTTGCAGGAGCAACTCCAAGGCGAACCACTGGCGGAACCCAGACTGATTCCTTTCACCACCGGCATGCGCAAGCGGGCCTGGTATAAAAATGTGTTTTGTGTCGGGCTTGCAAGCGGCTTTTTGGAGCCATTGGAATCCACCAGTATTTATATGGTGCAATCCAGCCTGGATATTTTTATTCAACACTTTCCACGCCGCGCCGGAGACGGCCCCTTGGCCGATCAGGTTAATCGCCAATTGCGCATTCGCCAGGAAAAGCTGCGGGATTTTTTGATTTTTCACTACTATGCTAACCAACGTCTGGGCGATGCCTTTTGGGACGAGTGCCGCCACATGGACATACCTGCATCACTCAGCGAGCGCATTGCTTGCTTCCGCGACACCGGCCGCATCAATCAGGACGAGTTGGATTTTTTCCGCACCAACAGTTGGCTGGCGATGTTTGCCGGTTTTGAAATCAACAGCCACTACTATCACCCGGCAGTAGATGAGCTTGATGAGACGATGCTGGAGGAAGAGCTGGGGCGTATTGCACGGAGTATTCAGCAAGCCGTCTCTGGATTACCGAGTCATAACGAATTTATTGGTCGAAATTGCGCAATGCGCAATGAGCCATATTTTAGCTGAGGACGGTGGAGCTCTCTTCAGCCCTGCGTAGTCGAGCCGAATGCGCACTCTTGCCCCACTTGTTGGGGCTTTTTTTTGGACGCCTACTCAGGCGGGCACGCCGGGTTGCAATAACTGATCAATCAACAGGGGCCAGTGATCTGTCCAGTAGCTCGAGGGCAACTGACGAAACTCACTGCGCACAAACTGGGCAATGCGCCCATCGGCATAGGTCATCAATAGATTGGCCACTACCGACACCGGCAAACGCGGCCGCACACCCTCGCGCAACTCCGCTTCACGCAGCACCTGACGCAACTGGGTTTCCAGACGTTCGTAAAATTGTGCGATGCGCTGGCGCAAGCGCTCGGTTTCGCCAGTGAGAGCATCGCCCGTTAGCAAACGGGTAATGCCCGGATTGCGCTCGGCAAAGGTCAGCAATAGGTAGAGGATATTTTCGCAGCGTTTAAGTGCCGTGGGCTCTTCGGCGAGAATGAGGTTGATGCGGGTAAAGACAGTTTCTTCGATAAATTCGATAAGCCCTTCAAACATCTTGGACTTGCTGGGAAAGTGCCGGTAAAGCGCGGCTTCCGAAACGCCTACCGCTTTTGCCAAAGCGGCAGTGGTGATGCGTTCGCCAGGACTATCCTCCAGCATCTTGGCCAGAGCTTCCAGAATTTGCTGGCGGCGGGAAATTTTGGTGGCGGACTTAACCATGGCGATCCTGCTCAGTTAGTGTTCGCTCCGAAGTGTGCAAATCAGCGCGCCAAGTTGCAAGCATCTTAACAGTACTTGAGTATTATTCGCGCTTGCCGTCCCTGGCAGCAAAGCCAGTTACTTCTTTGACTTGTTGGTAATCAATGTGCCGACACCGGCATCGGTGAAAATCTCAAGCAGCACGGCGTGGGCCACGCGGCCATCAATAATGTGCGCGCTGGTCACACCACATTTAACCGCTTCGAGTGCACAGCCAATTTTGGGCAACATGCCGCCGTAGATGGTGCCATCGGCAATTAAATCGTCCACCTGAGCGGTGCTCAAGCCAGTGAGCACATTGCCCTGCTTGTCTTGCAGGCCAGAAACGTTGGTGAGCAGCATGAGCTTTTCCGCGCGCAGCACTTCGGCAATCTTGCCTGCCACCAGATCGGCGTTGATGTTGTAGGAGGCCCCATCCTCTCCCACACCTATGGGCGCAATTACCGGGATAAAGTCACTGTTGATCAACATATCGATCACGCTGGTATTCACACCGGCCACTTCACCCACATGACCAATATCGAGAATTTCCGGCGCGAGCATTTCCGGTGTTTTGTGGGTAACGGTGAGCTTGCGCGCGCGAATCAACTGCCCGTCCTTACCGGTGAGGCCAATAGCCTGGCCGCCGTTGCGATTGATGAGGCTGACAATCTGCTTGTTGACCGTACCGCCGAGCACCATTTCCACCACGTCCATGGTTGCCGAGTCAGTCACGCGCATACCATTGATGAATTCAGATTTGATACTGAGTTTTTGCAAGAGCTCGCCAATTTGCGGGCCGCCGCCGTGCACCACCACCGGATTCATGCCCACCAGCTTCATCAGCACTATGTCGCGCGCAAAACTGTTTTGCAGATCCTCGTCGATCATGGCGTTGCCGCCGAATTTGATCACAATGGTTTTTCCGGTAAAACGCTGAATATAAGGTAGGGCTTCGGTAAGCACCTGGGCGATATTCATCGCCGAATCGCGGCTGAGGGACATACATCTGTTCCTGTAGATAAAAAGTGGTGGGTTAAAAGTTAATAGCCAGTTTACTGTCGATTTTCAGCAGTTCGCGCTTGAACAGCTGTTGAATTTTTTCCAGGGCCTCTTCGGTTTCAGCTTCAAAGCGCAGAGTCAAAGCAGCCGAGGTGTTGGAGGCGCGCACCAATCCCCAACCCTTGGCAAAATCCACGCGCAAACCGTCGATGGTGGTGGGCTTGCCGTTGGGGAAATCGCCCTGCTGTACCAATTTTTCCACCAGCGCAAACTTGTCGCTGTCGGCCACGGCAATTTTGAGTTCCGGTGTGGCCGGTAGCTTGGGGAAAGCGGCAAAAATATCGTCAATGGACTGATCGCGCAGAGTGATAATTTCGAGCAAGCGCGCCATGGCATAAAGGCCGTCATCAAAACCGTACCAGCGATCCTTGATAAAAATATGGCCAGAATATTCACCGCCAATCAGCGCACCGGTTTCGATCATTTTGGCTTTCATGGGCGAATGGCCCGTCTTCCACATAATCGGGCGGCCGCCGTAGCTGCTGATCACCTGATTGAGCTGCCGCGAACATTTCACATCAAAAATCACGTCAGCACCGGGATTACGTGAAAGCACATCGCGGGCAAACAGCATTAATAGTTGATCCGGCCAGACAATCTGGCCCGAAGGTGTTATCACTACCAGGCGATCGCCGTCGCCATCAAAGGCAACGCCCATATCCGCCTGAGTTTCCTGCACTTTGGCGATCAGATCCTGGAGATTTTTTTCATCGCTCGGATCCGGGTTGTGATTGGGGAAGGTGCCGTCGAGTTCACAATGCAAAGGAATCACATCGCAACCCAACTCTTCGAAGAGCTGTGGAGCAACGGCACCAGGCACCGCATTACCGGCATCAATAACCAGTTTGATACTGCCTGCCAAAGCCACGTCGGAAAAAATGCGGTCTATATAATCGCCAACTATCTGTCGATACTCGACACTGCCTTCGCCTTTGTGAAATTGCTGACGCAGGATACGGCTGCGCACGTCCTGCACCGCATCGTCTGCGAGGGTGACGCCATTGATCACCATTTTAAATCCGTTGTACTGCGCCGGGTTGTGGCTCGCCGTCACCATCACACCACTGTTAGTGTCGGGTAGATGAAAGGTGGCGAAATACAGCAGGGGCGTGGGCACGACACCTATATCAATCACGTGGCAACCCGTGCGGGTGATGCCTTTGATCAATCGATCGGCAAGCTCGTCGCTGTGTACCCGACCATCGCGCGCGACAATAATGCTGGCCTCGCCTTGATCCAGGGCTTCACTACCGAGCGCCGCGCCAATTTTTTCGGCAAGATCAGGTGTTAAATCAACGCCCACTTCTCCGCGTATGTCGTAGGAGCGAAAAATCTGCGTCGGCACGCTGGCGGGATCCAAATCTTTGGCCAATGGCGCAGTTGCTTTTTTACCCGTGGCATTGGCCAGCCCGAGAATATCCTGGTCTTCTTCAATAACTGAGATGTCCAGGATATCCTGCTGCTGATACAGTGGGCTGGCCATGGCTGGCTCTCCGCCATCGGTCGCGACAGCGGGCTTTTCCGGCGTTGGTTTTTCAAGCGGTGTTGCAACGGCAGGCTTGTCTTTTACCAACACCCTTGCGGCCACCATTGCACCAAACAAACTCACCGATGCCACTAAACAGACAAGCACTAACCAGAGCCCAGGCAATTCACTGGCAACACTGATCAAATAGGCGGAAGGGACAAAGCGAACCACCAGATGACTGCCCGCAATCTCCCGCTCTTGCGCAACACCTGCGCCGCCCTGCCCGAATTTCACCAGGGTTTGCGGCAAGCTACCGGGGAAACGTTGCAACAGTTGCGCTTCACCCATACTGCTATCACCCACATTGAAACTTTTTTGCAATTCCTCGACATCAAGAATCACCATCAGGCTTCCTACCACCTGGTTTTCAGTATCAACAATAGGTGAAATCAGTTGCAGTTGTTTGCTCTCACCAATGACAGCTACTTCAGGCAAGGTTTCCTGACGCCGCTCGGCGCGGCGAATCAGGTCTAGCTCCGCAAAGCGAATAGGTGTTGCGGAATCGCGCTCCAGGGCTGCGCTGCCGGTGGGAATCAGGCGAACGCGAAGGCTCTTATAAAAACGGGCGGCAATGGATGTTTCAAGCAGTTCCCGCTGTTCATCATCCAACTCCAGCATACGCGTCGCCAGAACCGGGGCTGCCGCTTCCTGCTTTACGCGCTGATGCTGTTCGCTTAAGTATTGCTCTACCGACTTGGCTCTATTGTTGAGTTCCAAGCTGATGAGCTCTTGCACACGCTGCTGCTCTACATTAACCACCATGGTTCCGTAGGTCACATGGGCAACTGCGCCCGTCACCACCAAGGCCAAGAGCACGGCCAGCAACAGAAATTTGCGCCTTTGCGCTGCCAGTTTGCGCGCAGCTTCCTGGGCGCGCTGGCTGGCGCGAGAACCGGTTTTGTGTGTATCGGGAGCACGAGCTGCTGGATCTTTTTGCACAAAGTCTTCCTTAGTTGTTGAACGCTATCGGGAAAGCCTGGCCGCCAAACGAGCAATCAGGTCACGCGCCAATTGCGCTTTGCTGCGCTGAGTCAACGCTTCCTCACCCTGAGTGTCCACAAGGGTTACGGCGTTGTCGTCACTATTAAAACCTATGCCCGGTTCGGTAATATTATTGGCGATAACCAGATCCAGCCCCTTGCGCACCAGTTTGTCGCGCGCGTAAGCCACCAGTTGCTCGCTCTCTGCCGCAAAACCCACGGTGTAGGGTTTGGGTTTAAGCGCAGCCACCGCAGCGATTATGTCTGGATTCTTAACCAGTTCCAGACTGAGGCTGTCGCTGGCGGCTTTTTTTATTTTTTGCTCTGAACGCTGTACCGGGCGATAGTCTGCCACCGCCGCGGCACCGATAAACAGGTCGCAGTCGGCCGCTTGTGCCAATGCCGCCGCGTACATCTCCAAGGCGCTGGTCACTGCAAGCATAGTCACTCGTGGCGGCACTTGCAGCTGTGTGGGTCCGGAGATCAGCACCACGCGCGCGCCTGCCTCCACCGCCGCCTGCGCCAGGGCGTAACCCATCTTGCCGGAGGAGTGGTTGCTCAGGTAGCGCACCGGGTCCAGCGCCTCGCGGGTGGGGCCAGCGGTGATCACCAGTTTGCGCCCGGCCAAGCTGCCTGTCTCAAATAGCCCGGCCGCCGCCTCTGCGATCTGCAATGGCTCTAACATTCGCCCTGCCCCCACTTCGCCACAGGCCTGGCTACCCTCTGCTGGACCCAAAATGCGTATACCACGCGCGCTTAGGCGTGACAGGTTTTCCTGGGTGGCGGAGTTGGCCCACATGGCCTGATTCATGGCTGGCGCCAGGGCGATAGGTGCGCGGGTGGCCAGGCAGAGGGTAGCGAGCAGATCATCGCCCTTGCCCTGGGCCAAACGCGCCATAAAGTCAGCACTGGCGGGAGCTACCAACACCAGATCCGCCCAGCGCGCCAGCTGAATGTGACCCATGGCGGCCTCAGCTTCGGAGTCGAGCAACTCAGTGTGAACCGGGTAGCCGGAAAGCGCCTGGAAGGTTAAGGGGGTAATAAATTCCTGGGCGGCGCGAGTCATGACGACACGCACCGAGGCGCCCAGGTCTTGCAGGCGACGCACCAGGTCGGCACTTTTGTAAGCGGCAATGCCCCCGGTCACGCCCAGCAGAATCTGTTTGTTGGTGAGTGATTGCATAGGTCGTCCGGGAAGCAGTAACAAGGCGAACCCCACCAAAACGGTTGGTGCGGCTTGACGAGAGGCGGCTAAGATACCATTCTTAAGCCCGCTTTAGCATCTTGGGCCGGGATGGCACCAAGCAGCCTTTTAACCGGGTGGCAAAATGGCCACCCAGCCGATTGAAATGATCACCCAAGGAAGGATCTATGCCTATCACCGACTGGCCTCTGGCCGAACGCCCCCGCGAAAAACTCCTGGCCCTTGGCCCCGCCGCTCTTTCAGACGCCGAATTACTCGCTATCTTTTTGCGAATTGGCTGTGCCGGAAAATCCGCCGTGGACCTGGCGCGAGAGCTGCTCGTCGACTTCGGCGGCCTGCGTCCTTTATTAGAAGCCAGCCAGGCCGACTTTTGTCGCGGCCTGGGTTTGGGGTCAGCCAAGTACGCGCAACTACAGGCGGTATTGGAAATGGCCCGCCGCCACCTTCAGGCCAGCCTGCAAGCTGGCGATCTGCTCACCAGCCCGCAGCTGGTACGCCAATACCTGAGCGCCCGCCTGCGCCACCAGCCGCGCGAGGTGTTTTGCGTGCTTTTTCTCGACAACCAACACCGGCTGCTGGCCTGCGAGGATCTCTTTTTTGGCACCATTGATGGCGCCAGCGTCTACCCGCGCGAGGTGGTTAAACGCGCCCTGGCACGCAATGCGGCAGCAGTTATCCTGGCCCACAACCACCCTTCCGGTATAGCCGAACCCAGTCAGGCCGACCGACGCATCACCGAGCGCTTGCGGGAGGCGCTGGAGCTGGTTGAGATACGCGTGCTGGATCATATGGTGGTGGGCGATGCCGAGGTGGTGTCCTTTGCCGAGCGAGGGCTGTTGTAGCTCTACAAATTTGGCCAAAAAAGCAGCTTGTCGTTGCTATTGCGGGGCTGTTTTGGTATAAAACGCGCCTCTTTGCGGCCGGTCGGCTCAAAACCCTCTTTTATAGTGGCTTTTTTGGGCGAGGCGATCCACCTCCCTCCCCCCGGTTCGCGCACAGAAATGCAATGTAACGAATAGGCTGCACGCGCGACTACACAAGCGGTTTGCCGGTCTGTTTCAAGGCTTAACACGGTAGCCCAAGCCCGCTTGGCGCGCTGATTTCACATGAGGCAAAGCAATGTCCAAGGTATGTCAAGTGACCGGCAAGCGCCCGATCACCGGTAACAATGTTTCTCACGCAAAAAACCACACCAAGCGTCGTTTTTTGCCCAACCTGCACACTCACCGTTTTTGGGTAGAAGCTGAAAAGCGCTTTGTTACCCTGCGTGTTTCTGCCAAGGGTATGCGCGTTATCGACAAGCGCGGTATTGATGCTGTTCTGGCCGACATTCGCGCCGACGGCCAAAAAGTTTAATAGGAGCAAGCACCATGCGCGATAAAATTCGTTTGAACTCCAGTGCCGGTACCGGTCACTTCTACACCACCGACAAAAACAAACGCACCATGCCGGAAAAGATGGAAATCAAAAAGTACGATCCGGTGGTTCGCAAGCACGTGATTTATAAAGAAGGCAAGATTAAGTAAGTTGCTCTAGCCCGACGATTAAACCCGGCCTCGGCCGGGTTTTTTATTGTCTACTCTCAACCCAGCCATCAAATTGAAAGCAGATAGCGTTCTGCACGCTCAAGGTTTTCGCGGGTTCCAAACAATACCAGCCGGTCACCTGATTGCAAACGCAGGGTTTGTGACGGATTGGTGTGTCGCTGGCCATCTCTCACCAAAGTGGTAATCACTACCTCAGGTAAAGCCAGCTCACTCAGACTTTTCCCCAGCAAGCTACACTCTTCACCCAGCTCAAACGCACGCAGACGCTCAAGACTAGATTCTTCCTCATCTTCCAGAACACTCACGCCGCGAAAGTACCCCTTGAGTGACTGATAGTGGCTCTCGCGCTGCTCTTGAATCAAATGCATCACTCGTTTGGACGGTACCTTAAGTAGCAACAACGCTTGAGAGGCAATCATAAGCGCGGCCTCCAGGGTTTCCGGCACCACTTCTGTTGCACCTGCCCGCCGCAAAGTCTCTACCGGCCCCTCATCGCGAGTACGCACCATTACCGGCAAATCTCTGCGCAATTGGCGAATGTGATTTAGCGCCTTGTGTGCCGCTGCCACGTCTTCGTGGGCAATTACCATCAAACGGGCTTTTTCCAACCCCAGCGATTCCAACAAATCACGCTCGGCCGCATCGCCGTAAAATACCGACTGCCCAGCCAGATGCGCCTCACGCACTTTGGTGGGATCCAAATCCAACGCCACATAGGGAATATGCTCGGCCTCCAAAAAACGAGCCAGACTTTGGCCTATGCGGCCGTAACCGCACAGGATCACATGATCGCGCAAGTCTGTAGATTTGAGTTCCTCTATGCCCGGCAGGTTGTCATCCATTTTTTCAGGCTTGCAGCGCGCAAAAAAGCTGGCAAGCCCGTGGTTGTAACGAATTAAAAAGGGTGCAAAGACCATGGAGAAAAGGACGGAGGTGAGTACTATTTGCGCCAGCTGTTCGTCGATAATCTTGGCGTCCAAACCCAGTGCGAGCAGCGCAAAACCAAACTCGCCACCCACCGCCAACAAAATGCCTGTACGCCACGCCGTTAGCGGATCCAGGCCTGCCCAACGCACTATCTGAGCCACCAGCAATATTTTGACCGACATCAGCAGGCAGGCGCCGAGGAGCGCCCAATGCCAAATAGCCGGCAATGAAAAAGGGTCAAAGAGCATGCCGATGCCGACAAAAAACAACCCGAGGAGCACATCGCGAAAGGGCCTGATGGTGGATTCCACCTGATGTCGAAACTCGGTGTCGCCCAACATCATGCCCGCCAAAAAAGCGCCAAATGCCATGGATAACCCCAGAGCACTGGTTGTCCAGGCGGCCAGAAGCGAAACCCCTAACACAGTGAGGGTAAACACTTCGGCAGATCGCATACTGGCCACCAGATGGAACAAGGGCCGCAGCAACCATCGACCTGCCACATAAACCAAGGCAAAGGCCGCGACTGCCTTGGCCAACGCCCAGCCTAAGGCACTGGCCATCAAGTCGGCGCTCGCAGCCATACCCAACACGGGGATAATCACCACGAAAGGCACGGCCGTCACATCCTGAAATACCGAAATAGCTGTACCCAAACGCCCATGACGACTCACATCCTCGCCCTGCTCGCCAAGTTGCTTGGTAATAATGGTGGTGGAGGATTGGGCAAATACAGCGCCTATCACAAAGGCGGTAGCCACCGGCATTCCCGCCAACCAGGCCATCAAGCCCACCACCAGAGTAGTGAAGACTACCTGTCCGGTTCCCAGCCCCAGCACCTGATGGCGTAGCGCATAGATTTGTGGCAACGAAAAGTTGAGGCCAATAGTGAACAATAAAAAGACGATGCCAAACTCCGCCAAGGCGCGTATCTGCTGGCCCTCCACCAACACCGCAAAGACCTCCGGCCCCAAGAGCACCCCTACCAACAAATACCCCAGGCTGGAGGGAATTCGCAGACGATGAAACAGGAAAACCACCAACACGGCAGCGGCGAGCAGATAGAGAATATGGGGGAAAAGTTGATCCATAAGCTTGGCCAGCAAAAGGGGAACCTGGGTAGCCGAGTATATCAGTCGACAGTCTGTACTTATTGAAACGGGTCAAACCGACTGTGAACCCCTGTTGCGATAAGTGCGGATGGGCGGTCGCGCGTTTGTGGGTCTTGAGATCGAGACAGGTGACCAGCAGCAGAAATTCACTACCGGTGGGTGAGTGCCACTACCTATCCCTGCGGACTGATGATTGGCCAAGAGCCAGCATTTGGTCATGCTAACCAGGCTGTCCGCAGCCTCCGCCTTATAACCCCGGGGACTGGAGGGAATTCAGCATTTCTACTTGCAAGTGACACTAGTGGCCGAACGCCGCCGGGGAAAAGCCGGATAACTGGCGCTTCAACAGGGGAGCTTTTTTATTTGCAGCTACCCCTCTAGAAGCGCCCGGCTTTTTATCGAGGGAGGTTATCGAGAGGAGGTTAACGTCAAGTAAACCATAGTTTGATTGAGCAGCTGGTAAGCCACCTCACCGAAAGTAATGGGTCCAGTGATGTTTTGCGTTTTCTTGCCCTCCAGTTCGGAATAGAGAAAGTTCAAAATACAGTTACAGGAAAACGCAATCTTATCGCTGTCGGACGAAGGCAAGGCTTTATTAAAGCTCTCAATATAGTTATTAACCGGCGCCGCAAATCGATAACCAACATCAGCGAACACAGGTGCATACAAGGCAACCTGGTGATGATTTTCATCCACTTGCTGAATACTGACATTAATCATCACGCCCGAATAATTGGCCACTAAAGGCAGACGCGTGTCGATTTGCGCTTCTTTAATGTAATCAGCAAGATTACCCGGCTGAGCATCAATAGTACATTCACTCACGCCAAAGCCGGTTTGTTTGAATTTAATCTCAGGCCCCGCACCCTGGGTAAACAAATTCACAATGTTGATATTGGCAAGCTGGTGGTCGGGCAAGGGAATATGCATGGCCACCGCCTGCTGATCAAAAAGCATGCCGTTTGCCGGACCAAAACCCACCTTGGCTGTGCGGCTGCCAAGATCATCCAGGTGCATGCCCGCAATCCAGCCAATGATCGGCGAGAAATACATATTGGGATATTCCGGTGCCTTTTGTGCGTAGGAGAGATGCACTTCTGACATAGCCGGCAGTATGACCAAAGTGAAGCCGTGCTCCGGCGCCTCTTGTGCAATACGTGCAATGGAATTTACATCGTATAAGGTTATGCGCGGCGAACGCCCGGGTGTTACACCTTCAATGGTATTGACGAATATTCGCTCGCGATCAACCCTACCGCCTTCAGTGGCCATGAAATAGGGAATAGTACCTGCAATCCAATTCCCCGAAGGCAATCCAGCGAGAACTGTTTCATCTCCCGCAATCATCAAATATTGACCCTGATGTATTTTCTCGACCAGCTCCTCCCGAGAAATCAGCGAACTGGTAATACGAACGTCGGCATCTTGTGCCATAAATTATCTCCTTGGATATTAGCTGGCGTATGAACTGCGCAATACCATACGCAATTCCTGCTGCAGGGAACGCTGATTGTGAGCAATAAACTCGCGCAATTTGCGCGCCGCATTTAACTCAACCACAGGATCAGGATTCATTTTTACTTGAGAACGCAAATTGGACAAAAACAGCTTGTATGCCATATGCGAGCTGGGAATAAAATTCTCATCTTTCAGTATGCGCTTCCAAACTTCATGCTGCTCTCCCGGCAGGGTGTATTTGGTTTCTTCAGGCGCATTCATCAGCTTATTGATGAGAATTAATTCGGATTTGAGTGAGCGTGCATTCTTTTTAAAGAAATCCCGCAATGAACTCAGGATCACCAGGCGTGCATTATTGTCCGCTGACTGCTGAAAAGCATGGCGCAATCTAACCAGAAACAAATTGAGCGATACATTGGCAGACCGCAAATCAATTTTTCCGCTGAGCAGTTTTAACCAGATGCTATTTTTTAACGCCGGTAGTACCAGACGATTGCTGGTTGCCTGACGTTCATCAGCCACTGGTTTTCTGCCAGAATTCAACACACACACCTGACCAAATTCTGACTCAAGCGCATTGGCATGGGCGATAAAAAATTTGCGTAATTCTGCAACCGCCTCGGATAAACGGCTTTCGCCATTCTTTTCGTGCACGGACAGCTTGAGTTTGGACAGCAGCAACTTGAGGGAAAACAGCTGCGTTTTGAGATGAAAGCGATCCATAAGCATGCGCTCCCAGATCGGATCTTGCTCCGTCGGCAAGCAGGCTGCGAGACGATAGTGATCGGATGTTCTATCGATATCCGCGAGTACCTCATCCACTATTTGCCCATCCACGCGCAGCAGCTGGGCAATTGCCGACGCCGTCATACCACGCAAATGTGCGAGAGCGACCTGTTGACGCAACTGGTGGGTGTAACGGCGATTGGTTTCACCAATAAATCCAGGTTGCATAAGTGAATGCCGCTGTATGCCCTGGTTGGACAAACTGGATTCGGCGTATTCAGAAACAATTTGACAGGAATAAAAACCAATCCCGGGATGATGCCAATGATAAGGCCCTCCGGCTTTGGGGTGGCTAGCGCCTGATTCAGCACTTTTCCCCAGAAACGAGAACCTGGCTTTTTCCTGCGCATAACCCAGGCTCACTACCAGGTGACGATTCCTTTCTTCGACGACCAAGTCCTTTATAAACCAAGGCGCGTTAATCCCTAACATGGCCTCCAGATAATCTTTTGGCTGCTGTATAGCCACGTGGCGCTCCTTCGGCGATCAATAGCCGGACAAAATGGCAATTCACTTTAATCAAAACACCGGATCAAAGTCCTTTCTTCAATCGTTACTCGCTAACTCTAGCAGTCAAAGAGTTTTTTGCTTCGCGCTTGAGTTCGGCCAGCGCGGCGATTATGGCGGTTTGGCACCGAAATACTCAATTAATTTTTGTCGTTATTGGTAAAAGGCTTGATGCAGCCGCTCACGCTGGCACAAAAATTCGCATTAGAACATTTTTTATTCGCTGCCCGGATAGGCGCACGCCTACTGTGAGGACTCGACTAACACTTACCGGCCTGAGCGCTCTTCTAAATTCTTAACATTGAGGTTTGCAAACCCGGTGGCGCTGTAATTCTCAGCACGAAAAATTGAAATATCTCTGATGTTAGATTGAATTTTTCTGAGAATTGGATCGCGAATCTTTTAGGGGGTGATTTCAAAGAACAGCAAGCTATGAAATCTTGCGCGCGTATCTTTGCAAGGATACTCGCACCCTTCTTTTCACATTATTTTAAGGATTGAATCATGCAGTTTATTAAGCAGTTAATGGAACACAAATCCGGCTCCACCATTCATCATCCTCGTCTACGCGTAGGCATTCTGGGCACCGGCAAGATAGGTGTCGATCTACTCATCAAAGTTCGTCGCTCCCCATGGCTTGAATGCGTCATTTTTTCCGGACGGAATCTCGACTCCGAAGGCATGCGCTATGCAGCGTCGCTTGGAGTGCCTGTCTCTGATAATGGGATAGAGGTTTTTAACAATGCCGCACATGGATGTGATCTTGTCTTCGATGCCACCTCAGCCGCCGCGCATTTGCTGCATGCCCCTATATTCGCAAAGCTCGGTATTGTTGCGATTGATATGACGCCCTCACAAATTGGAGAATCCTGTGTGCCCGCGCTGGGCATGGAAGCGCTTCAGGCACACAACAATATCAGTATGATTTCCTGTGGTGGACAGTCTTCTATTCCACTAGCCCATGCGCTTTATCGTCAGCTTGATCAGATCAGCGAATTATCGGTTTCTTCGCGGGTTTCAGCGGATTCGATCGGGCCTGCCACCCTCGCGAATATTCAGGAGTATTATGCCAACACCCGCGCAGGGCTACGCAAATACACGGGTAATCTGCCAATCCAGGTCGAGTTATTGGTGGATGAAAAAGCCTTGGATACACCCATGATCACGACTATCAGAGCCGTTACAAATCACCCAGTTAACCGCAATAAACTCGTGACCGAGTTACGGGAAATGGTTGCTCGAGTACAGATTTACGTGCCGGGTTATCAACTGATGTCCGGGCCAACCATTAACGATAATGTTGTGGAGTTGGTGGTTCACGTGGAGGGCGCGGGCGATTATCTACCCAAGTTTGCGGGCAATTTGGATATTATCAACTGCGCAGCCTTGGCCGTAGCGGAGGATCTTGCTCGCCGCAAAGTTCGCGCATTGCAATTCAGCAGAACACAACTAACAAACAATGAATCGCTCGAAAACACCGCTCTTCAGCAGGCGGCCAATCAGTAGTGCCAAAGACTTTCCAGGGCGCAGGGAAGCGGCCTAAGTCTATCGACACTAGCCGCGCCAAAACATGGGGCTAAAAAGCACCAATAGCGTAAAAACTTCCAGGCGGCCTAGCAGCATGGCAAAGCAAAGTACCCATTTGGCAAAACTGTTGATACCTTCGTAGTTGCTCGCCACATCACCCATGCCCGGACCAAGATTGGTGATGCAGGCGCCGACTGCCGAGAAAGAGGTCATCAGATCCAGGCCTGACATCAGCAGCAACAGGAACATAATGATATACATCACCACATACATGGCGAAAAAGCCCCACACTGCCTCCACAACTCTATCCGGCACATGAATGCGGCCCACCTTGACGGGAATAGTGGCATTGGGATGAATCAAACGGTTGACTTCGCGTACACCCTGTTTATACAGAAGAAGTACGCGGATCATTTTCATACCGCCGCCGGTGGAGCTGGCACAGCCGCCCAGAAAAGCCAAAAGAAAAATGGCGTAGGGCAAGAATGAGGGCCAGCTAACAAAATCCGATGCAAAACCTGCGGTGCTCAGCGTTGATGCCAAATTAAAAAAGCCAATAAAGAAACTGTCGTTGGCTTCGTAGGTCTGGGTCGCATAGAGAAAGCCCACGGTCACCAATGTACCCGCCAGAATCCAGCCAAAATAGAAACGGAACTCTGCATCAGCAAAATAGTGGCGCAGGCTCTTTTCCCGCCATACAAAAAAGTGAAGCGCAAAGTTAGCGCCAGAGATCAGCATAAATATCGAACATATAAGCAGTATGCTTGAACTGTCAAAATAGCGAATACTGGCGTCGTGAGTTGAAAAACCGCCGTTGGAAACCGTGGAAAAGGCATGGCATAGGGCTTCAAACCAGTTCATGCCTGCAAGCCAATAGGCAAGACCACAGATAATGGTTAACACCAAATACATCAGAAAAAGTGCCTTGGCGGTTTCCGTAATACGCGGCGTAAGCTTGTTATCCTTCACCGGCCCCGGCGCTTCCGCACGATAGAGTTGCATGCCACCAATACCCAACATCGGCAAAATAGCCACAGCAATAACGATAATACCTATACCACCAAACCATTGAATCTGATGGCGATAGTAGAGAATGGATGGAGGCAACTGATCCAGGCCGCTAATGACAGTAGCCCCAGTGGTCGTAAGTCCCGACACTGATTCAAAAATGGCATTGGTAAATGACATTTCCAAACCCGAAGAGAGTAAAAAAGGCAAAGCGCCAAATCCACTCAACACAGACCAGAAAAGTGCGGTGATTAAAAAACCGTCGCGATTGCGCAGATCTGCCTTGCTACCACGCACCGGAAACCAGAGCGCCATGCCCGCACCAAAGCTGATGGCAAACGACAAAAGAAAGGTGAAGTAGTTGTTGTCGCCAAACCAGAGCGAAATCGCAATAGGCACCAACTGCGTGAGGCTGAACATCATCAGCAGCACACCCAGTACGCGAACAATAATGGCAAAGTGCATGTTTCGCTCGGGTTCCTAAAAGAAAGTAAAACCAACCTGGAAAAGTTTTTCGATATCGCGAATGTGTTTTTTGTTGAGCAAAAACACGATCACGTGATCGCCCGACTGCACCACCACATCATCGTGAGCAATAATCACCTGGCTATCTCCCTCAGGTGTTTCCCTCACTATGGCTCCTATATTCGCACCCTCAGGAAGGTCTATATCTTCCAGCGCGCGCCCTACCACCTTGGACGATTTGGTGTCACCGTGGGCGATAATTTCAATGGCCTCTGCCGCACCGCGCCGCAGTGAGTGAACCGCCACCATATCACCGCGACGCACATGCGTGAGCAAGCTGCCAATAGTGGTGGTTTGGGGTGAAATAGCAATATCAATATCACCGCCCTGAACCAGGTCGACATAGGCGGGGTTATTAATCAGCGTCATCACCTTGCGTGCGCCCAGGCGTTTGGCGAGCATGGACGACATAATGTTGGCTTCGTCATCATTGGTAAGCGCGAGAAACACATCGGTTTGTTCAATGTTTTCTTCCAGCAGCAAATCCTGATCTGTGCCGCTGCCGCAGAGCACAATGGCGCGCTCCAACTGGCTGGCTAACTGTGTACAACGCTGCTTATTGTGTTCGATCACACGCACGTTGTAGCGGCCTTCAATTTTTTTGGCGAGGCGCAAGCCTATGTTGCCGCCGCCCGCAATAATGATGCGGCGGTAGGCCACCTCAAGCCGGCGCAACTCACCCATCACCGCGCGAATATCGGCCTTGGCGGCGATAAAAAAGATTTCATCATCAGCCTCGATCACCGTAGAGCCAGTGGGCATGATGGCGCGATTGCGGCGATAAATAGCGGCAACTCGTGTGTCCACTTTCGGCATATGCTCACGCAAAAAGCGCAGTTCCTGGCCCACCAGCGGCCCACCGTGGTAGGCGCGCACCGCCACCAATTGCGCCTTGCCATCGGCAAAGTCCAACACCTGCAAAGCACCCGGCTGCTCAATCAAACGATAGATATAATCGGATACCAGCTGCTCGGGGCTAATCAGCACGTCAATAGGGATGGCACCGTTATCAAACAGGCTGCGGTTGGTGAGGTAGGCGGTAGCCCTGACTCGGGCAATTTTGGTGGGAGTACGAAAAAGGCTGTGGGCTACCTGACAGGCGATCATATTGATCTCGTCATTGTTGGTCACCGCCACCAGCATATCGGCGTCTTCGATACCCGCTTGCTGCAGCACATCCGGGTGGGAGCCTGCGCCGTTGACCACACCTATGTCGAGGCGATCGCGCAGCTCGCGCAGGCGAACCTCGTCCACATCCACCACGGTAATGTCATTAGCTTCGCTGGAGAGGTTTTCCGCCAGGCTGGCACCCACCTGGCCAGCGCCGAGAATAATGATTTTCATAAATCCTGTTTAGGCTCCTGATGGCCTGGGCACGCCGGTGCCCGCGTGTGCGGACTTTACTGCGATTGTGGACAAAAATGCCAGATGCCTGGCGTGTTCCAGCGGGGTTTTGCGCCGCCAGTGATTAACTGCTTTTGCGCAGACGCGCGTAATAAAAGCCGTCGTGGCCCTGCACGCTGGGCAGCAACTGGCGTCCGCAGGCTTGCGGTAAACCCCAGTCCGCCACCAGGTTATCGCAGCTGGCGTCTGGTTGACGCGTCATAAAGGCCTCCACTACCTGGGTATTTTCCTCGGGCATGATGGAGCAGGTGGCATACAAAAGCACTCCGCCGGGTTTCAGCAGTGGCCAGAGGCCATCGAGTAACTGGCCCTGAAGTTTCGCCAACCGCGCTATATCCTCGGCAGTGCGCAGCAGCTTGATGTCCGGATGACGGCGGATGATGCCGGTGGCAGAACAGGGAGCGTCCAGCAGTATGCGATCAAAGGCCTGGCCATCCCACCAGGCGTCGGGCTTGCTGGCGTCACCGCAGAGGATATGAGCGCTCTGCTTCAACCGCGCCAGATTTTCGCGCACCCGCAGCAGGCGTCGCTCATCGCTGTCCAGCGCTACTACTTCGGCCAAGCCAGGTTCTGTTTCGAGGATATGGCCGGTTTTGCCGCCGGGGGCGCAGCAGGCATCCAGCAGTCGCTGGTCAGGGTACAAATCCAGTAAGCCTGCGCTCAACTGAGCGGCTTCATCCTGCACGCTGATGCCGCCCTCATCAAACAGCGGCAGGCTGCGGGGGTCGCAGGCCTGGGCAAGGACAATCCCCACAGGGCTGAAGGGTGTGGGCTGGGCCTCTATGCCCTGCGCTTGCAAGCGGGCGAGATAATCACTGCGCGTTTGCTGGCGCGGGTTCACGCGCAGGGTAAAAGGCGGATGGGCGTTGTTGGCGACGATAATGTCCTCAACCTGGGTCGGCCAGGCAGCGCGCAAACGCTGTAACAGCCACAAGGGATGACTGCTAGTAAACGCTTGATCCTCGCCCAACTGGGCGTCAAGCGATTGTTGCTCGCGCTGAAACCGCCGCAAAACACCGTTGACCAGCTTGGTGGCCCAGGGCTTTTTCAGCCCGCGCGCAATCTCCACAGTTTCGCCAATGGCGGCATGGTCAGGGATACGCGTATATAAAAGTTGATAGAGACCCAGCAGCAGCAGCGCCTGAATATCGCTGTCCTTGCCACGCAGTGGTTTGTCCAGCAGCTTGCCGAGATAGGCATCCAGCTGCGGCTGCCAGCGCAGTGTGCCAAAACAGAGTTCTTGCAAGAGTGCGCGCTCGGAGTCACTGACCCTGGGTTGAATGGCGGGCAAGGCACTGGAGAGTGACCCCTGTTGGCGCAGTATTTGGCCAATCACCTGAGCCGCCGCCTGACGCGCGCCCATGGCCATCAGACAGGCAACTCCAATTGCTCGCCCACCTCGAACAATTGCGCATGGCCGCGCAACAGCTCATCCACCGGCAGGACTTTCTTGCCCGGCAATTGCAGTTGCTGGAGTATCAGGCTGCCGGTACCGCAGCTCACCTGAATCCCCTCCCCATCCACGCGTAGCACCCGGCCGGGCGTTTCACTGCGCAAACCCGGCTGCGCCTTGGCATCCCAGATGCGAATTCGCTCGTCGCTGCCCGCTCCCTTTTTCAGGGTAAAGGCCACCGGAAAGGGGTTAAAGGCACGCACCTTGCGCGCCAGTAACTCGGCAGGTTTGCGCCAATCCAGCTGGGCTTCGTCTTTGTGGAGTTTGGGGGCATAGCAGCTTTGACTGTCGTCCTGCACCTCTGGCTTGGCGGTTCCGGCTTGCAGTTGATCCAAGGCTTGGAGCAACGCGGGCCCACCCAGAGTCAGTAGACGATCGTGCAGGCTTCCACCGGTATCTTCGGGGAAAATGGGGCATTCTGCCTTAACCAGCATGGCGCCTGTGTCCAGCCCCACATCCATCTGCATGATGGTCACACCGGTTGTTGTGTCACCCGCCTCCAGCGCCCGCTGAATAGGTGCCGCACCGCGCCAGCGGGGCAGAATGGACGCATGTACGTTGATACAACCCAGCCGGGGAATATCCAGCACCGGTTTGGGCAGCAGCAAGCCGTAGGCCACCACCACCAGGATATCCGCACCCAGTTCCGCCAACTGCGCCTGGGCTTGGGAATCCTTGAGCGACAGGGGTTGATAGACCGGCAGCTGGTGCTCCAATGCCAGCGCCTTGACCGGGCTGGGGGTCAATTTCTTGCCCCGACCCGCCGGGCGATCCGGTTGGGTATAGACACCCACCAGTTGGTGGTGGGTGTCGAGCAGCACCTGAAGGTGGTGAGCGGCGAATTCCGGGGTTCCGGCAAAGACGATGCGCAATCCGTCAGCGGCTTGAGTCATGGAAAACCTGATGGAAAGAAGTGCAGAAAAAGAAAAAGGCCTGAGACTTCATCAGGCCTTGAGGCGATGCTGTTTTTCGAGCTTTTTACGAATACGGTCGCGTTTCATCGGCGACACATAGTCCACAAACAATTTGCCATTGAGATGGTCGATTTCGTGTTGGATACACACGGCGAGCAATCCCTGGGGCTCCAGGGTAAAGGGCTTACCCTCGCGATCCAGCGCGCTCACGCGAATATGGCCGGGACGCTCAACCGTCTCGTAAAAGCCGGGGATAGACAGGCAACCCTCATCATAGGTCTGGCGCTCCTCATCCAACACCGTGATTTCCGGGTTGATAAACACCAGCGGCTGGGACTTGTCTTCGCTGACGTCAATAACAATAACCCGCTCGTGCACGTTGATCTGGGAGGCGGCCAAGCCAATGCCAGGAGCGTCATACATGGTCTCGAACATATCATCGACCAGCTTGCGAATGCGATCATCAACCTGGGTGACGGGCTTGGCCTGGGTGCGCAGGCGGGGATCGGGAAATTCGAGTATCTCTAATATCGCCATAGCTTGTGACAAACTTCTAGTAAAAGGGCAACAACCGCTGCTAACATGATGATCGCACAGGAATTACCCAGTGCAGCTGGAAGCAATACGGACATAATGGGCTATTATAACGTATTAGACCAGCCGCCTCTTCTCAGGGCCGAATAAAAACAGGATCGGTTTCTATGAAAAAAACCTTATTTGCGCTGCTCGCTGCATCCCTGATCAGCTTTTCCAGCTGGGCCAATGATGGGCTGCTCCGCAGCGATCACCCCCAGGAGTATACGGTCAAGAAGGGCGACACCCTCTGGGACATTTCCGGCACCTTCCTCAACACCCCCTGGATGTGGCCAGAAATCTGGCATGTAAATCCCCAGATTGAAAATCCCCACCTGATCTACCCCGGCGATGTTATTCGCCTGATTTATCTTGATGGAGCACCCAGACTCACGCTTGAGCGCACCGTCAAATTGGCTCCGGGCGGTGACACCAAATTAACGCCAAGCGTCCGCGTACTTCCCAGAGAAGGCGCCATTCCTGCAATTCCACTGGATAGAGTCGATAGTTTCCTGTCCCGCAGCCGTATTGTTGGCTTGGGTGAATTGGAAGCGGCGCCCTATATCCTGGCAGGCGGCGAGAACCGCTTGGTAGTAGGCGCGGGTGATCGCGCCTACGGTCGCGGCGATTTCAGCAATCAAGACAACTTCGGCGTTTTCCGTCAGGGTGAAACCTATAAAGACCCCATCACCAAAGAAGTTCTCGGTGTTCACGCCATGAGCGTGGGAATGGTAGGTGTACGCAGTATTGAAGGTGACATAGCGACGCTCAATGTGGTGCGCGCCAACGAGGAAATTCGCCTGGGTGACCGGCTGCTGCCCAGTGAGGACCGTGCGGTTGATTCCATCTTTTACCCCAACGCACCTGATGCCCTGGTTGACGGCTTGATTATTGCTGTTGAAGGTGGTGTTACCCAGGTTGGGAAAATGAACGTTGTCGTTCTCAATCGCGGCGAGCGCGAAGGCCTGCAAGTGGGTAATGTACTCGCGATTTTCAAAAAAGGTGGCCTGGTGCGCGACCGGGTTACGGGTAAAGGGGTACAACTGCCCGATGAGCGTGCGGGGTTGTTGATGGTGTTCCGCACCTTTGAAAAGATGAGTTTTGGCTTGGTACTTGAAGCTGATCGCCCGCTGTCCACCGGCGATAAAATCAGAAATCCGTGATACCCTCTCGCGGGATATGCGGGGCTGCATGAAGCAGCCCCTGTTCAAAAACCCCCATTCAAGGATGAAACATGCACGACACACGCCCCTTATCAGCCCCCGCTCCTCTCTCCTCAGATATTAGCGCCAGCTTGGCATTGCACCGTTTGCCCGGCCTGGGTTCCGGCGGCTTCTCGCGCTTACTGGACACCTTTCACCACCCCCATCGTATTCTGGCCCAGCCTCCACAAACCCTGGCTGCCTTGATATCGGAAGAAGCGCTGAAAATGGTGAGCGACTACCAGGCGCGCGGGGCACAAAGTACCCTGGGCCAACTGGTGGAACGGGATATGGAATGGTTGGCGCAAAACCCCGAGGTAACCCTGCTGCCGCTGGATCACCCCCTGTACCCAAGCCTGCTACAGGAAATCCCTCGCCCGCCAGTTTTGCTTTATGTACGCGGCAATATTGATTGCCTGGAGCTGCCTCAGCTGGCCATTGTGGGGAGCCGCACCCCCAGTGCCGGTGGCAGGGATAATGCCTTCGCCTTTGCAAGAGAACTCGCCAGTCAGGGATTTGCAATAACCTCCGGCCTGGCTCTGGGTGTTGACGGTGCGGCCCACGCGGGAGCCTTGGCCGGTGGCGGCAAAACCCTGGCGGTCTTCGGAACGGGTATCGACAGCGTTTACCCTGGGCGACACAAAAAACTCGCTGAGCAAATACTCGCCGAGGGTGGCGCCTTGATCAGCGAATTTCCTTTGGGTACCCGCTCCCTGGCAGCCAACTTTCCACAGCGCAATCGCTTGATCAGTGGCTTGAGCCTGGGAACCCTGGTGGTGGAGGCGGCGCCCCAAAGCGGTTCCTTGATTACCGCGCGCCTTGCCATGCAACAGAATCGGGAGGTGTTTGCCATCCCGGGCTCTATTCACAACCCCTTGGCAAGGGGCTGTCACAGCCTGATTCGCCAGGGAGCGACGCTGGTGGAAAGCGCGCAGGACATAGTCGAACAGCTTGGCGGGTTCCTGGCGTTCAAACGGGAACAACTTGGCCAGAAGACACCCGCCAATGCGCCTGAACTAGCACTGAGTGGCGACGAAGCGCAACTGCTGCGCGTGATGGGCTACGACCCCTGCCCTTTCGATCAATTGGCCGAGCGCAGCGGACTGGATGCCGGCAAGGTGTCCGCTTTGCTCATAACCCTGGAGCTTCAGGGGCTGGTTAAGAGCAACCCCCTGGGTTTTGAACGATGCTACTAACCTAAAGTCAGGCGCGCTGCCGCAGGGACTGCTGCTCAACCGGCACTTGCAGGAGCGCCGACAGACGAACGTCTGCACCCAGTACGTAGAGCAGCTGCCCCTCCGGGTTCATAACCGGCATGGAGAGGGTAAAGCAAAAGCCGTCAGTAGCCGCCGATCTGTACACCGGGGTCATATGAGGCTCACTGGAATTACGCACCCGACTAAACCACTCTCGACTCGACCAGTTCGTGCCCTTGGCGCTGCCGCTATAGGCCAGATCTATATCCGGTGCGGGAATATTCTCACTCACCTGCACGCCGCTGGGGCTCACCAAATAGAGCAACTCAAAACGCGAATCCCGCGCCAGCGTGGCGCGCATTAGCGCCTCCGCCTGATCAACAGAAGCGGTCAACTCTGTGCGCTGCGTCAGGGCTAACAAGGATTCGCGCACCTGTTGATGTACTTCCAGTTGAAATCCGCCCAATCCTTCCAGCAGGCGGTCGCCCTGGTGACGCACCAGCTCGCTCTGCTCACGCACCTCGGCTGCTTTCCGGGTTAGCTCGTTGGCTATCTGCGCCACTGTTTGCACGTCGTTGTTCACCGCCCGAACCGCCAAGCCAATCTGCTGGGTACCGCTCGCCATACCCGCCACACGCTGATCCAGCTGATCCATGGCGTCGGTGGCTTGGGCCAAGCGCTGGTTAACGCCTTGCATACCCTCGCGCCCGGCAGCTACCGACTCCTGCACGCCTGTACCTGCATCGGCCAAGCGCTGCATACCCGCGTGAAAGCTATCGATAATCCGGCTCACCTGATCCGTGGCCTCAGTAGTATGGCCCGCCAGGCGACGGACCTCGTCAGCAACCACCGCAAACCCCCGCCCATGGGGTCCCGCACGGGCGGCCTCAATCGCCGCATTGAGTGCCAAGAGATTGGTTTGCTGGGAAATATTGGCAATCAAACCAATCACCTGGGTTACCTCTTCCAGCTGTGCACCCAGGCCGCGAATCTCCTCGGCCAATTGCTGTTCACGGCTGTGAATCGCTTCCACCTGTTGCAAGACCCGATTGGAGTCCTCTTCACAGTAGCGAAGACTGGTGGCCACCTCTCCAGCCAAATCCGCGACCCGAGTAGCCGCAGGCACCAACTCGGCCTCCAGTGCGGTGCTCACCTGCTCACTGGCAGCGGCAATAAGCTCGGAAGACTGTGCCAGGGTCTGGCCGCTGTGTTCCGACTCTCTGGCGATACGCGCCAGGTGGGGCGCCTGGGAGGCAATGCTGACAGCAGCATCCAGGCTCAGGCCAATACGCTCGCGCAACAGCCGGACAAAATCGCTGATCCGCCTCAGTATCGGGTGGTCGGAGTCTGGCTGGCAGGTGAGATCGCCGCGCTCGATTAAAGGATCCAACCCTTGTTGATGGCGACGAGTGGAGAAGTGGCGGCTGAGCAGTTGCATGGCATGGCTTCCTGTCGATGGCAGTGGGTAGAGAATGCAAAATGGCGCTTAATACCTCTTTTGCAGAGCAATCTGGATGCCATAAGTGCGATCACTAAAAATGCCGTCCATAACGCCCAGGGCTTAAGATTTTGTTGGTTTATTCCAAGACCACCAATCAAATCAGCATAAGAGCGCACCATTCGGGTGCAAGAACCGCTTCCACAAAGAGCATTGCTTGAGACCAGACCTCCGCTCAGGTAGATTGCGCCCTGACTTTGTACACCGGATGAGTCCATGCCCGATTGGCACCGCCACCCCCGAATTCTTCATGCCGCCCGTTTACTCCACCAGGGCGGTGTGCTCGCCTACCCCACCGAGGCCGTCTGGGGCTTGGGCTGCGACCCCTTTGACCGGAAAGCCGTCGAGCGCATCCTCACGCTAAAACAGCGTCCGATACACAAGGGGTTGATCATGATCGCCGCCGATATGGAACAAGTTGAGCCTTTTATCGCCCATTTGAACGACATTCAGCGCCAAAAGCTGAAAAACACCTGGCCCGGACCCCACACCTGGCTGATCCCCAATCCAGGCTTGGTGCCCTATTGGGTGACAGGCGATTTCCCCAGTTTTGCCCTCAGGGTGACCGATCACCCGGTGGCAGCCGGGCTTTGTCGCGCTTTTGGTAGACCGATTATCTCCACCTCCGCCAACCCCCAGGGTCGTCCCCCGGCCAGAGACAGGCTCAACCTGCGCCGCTATTTTCATGACACCTTGGACTGGATAGTCCCCGGCGAAGTGGGCCAGCGTCAGCAACCCTCGGAGATACGCGACCTGCTCACTGGCCAACTGGTACGCCCCGGCTGATCCCGTCCAGCCCTCACGCCTTTGGCTAAAACCCGACGGAGGGGTAGAATACGCCCCCTTTCAGGCCAACCGGATCCCCCATGACCGCCTCCAACCCCGACAAAGCCGCTGTCAAAGCCTACCTGCTCGATCTTCAGGAACGCATCTGCGCGGCCCTGGCGGAGGAAGACGGCGGCGCAGAATTTGTCGAGGACTGCTGGGAGCGAGCCGAGGGCGGCGGTGGCCGCTCGCGCGTGATTACCGAGGGCGACGTGATTGAAAAGGGCGGGGTCAACTTCTCCCATGTATTCGGCACCCAAATGCCCGCCTCAGCGACCGCCCACCGGCCGGAGCTGGCGGGGCGCGCCTTCGAGGCTATGGGCGTCTCCCTGGTGATTCACCCACGCAATCCCTATGTGCCCACCAGCCACGCCAATGTGCGCTTTTTCATCGCCGAAAAGCCCGGTGCCGAACCCGTCTGGTGGTTTGGTGGCGGCTACGATCTCACGCCCTACTACGGCAACAACGAAGACTGCATCCACTGGCACGCCACCGCCCAAAATGCCTGCGCGCCCTTTGGCGATGACATCTACCCCCGCTTCAAGCGCTGGTGCGACGACTATTTTCACCTCAAACACCGGGGCGAAGCCCGGGGTGTGGGCGGGCTCTTTTTTGACGATCTCAATGCCCCCGACTTTGAGCAGAGCTTTGCGCTTATGCGCGCTGTGGGCGACAGCTACCTCTCCGCCTACCGCCCTATAGTCGCGCGCCGCAAGCACTTGGCCTATGGCGAACGGGAGCGCAGCTTCCAGCTCTACCGCCGGGGCCGCTATGTGGAGTTCAACCTGGTCTACGACCGGGGCACCCTCTTTGGCCTGCAAACCGGCGGACGCACCGAATCCATACTTATGTCCCTGCCGCCGCTGGTGCGCTGGGACTACAACTGGCAGCCGGAGCCTGGCTCCGCCGAGGCCGCTCTCTACACCGACTTTTTACCGCCGCGCGACTGGGTGTAACACACCCCCAGCAAACTGGTCCGCGCGCCAACCAAGAGATACCCCATGACTGACCACTACGCCGTTTTCGGTAACCCCATCAACCAAAGTAAATCACCCCAAATCCACCGCCAGTTTGCCGAGCAAACAGGTCAGGACATGAACTACACCAAGCAGCTCATCCCCCTGGGTGAATTTGAACAGGCCGCCAGCGCCTTTTTTGCCCAGGGCGGCAAGGACCTGAACGTCACCATCCCCTTCAAACTTGATGCCTACAGCTTCGCCGCCC
>CBFGWO010000018.1:0-31821 GCA_965652595.1 uncultured Cellvibrio sp.
TAAGTAATGAGCGCTTTTGCTTTTTTCTTTGGTTTGGCACAACATTTTCGGTCGGTGTTGCATGTCTGTGCTTGAGACAATCGACAACAGGGATGTTGGCGATTAGCCTCCAGGGATGGATTCACGGCGTGTCTCAAGCACAGACATTCAACATCGACACCGCACAAACCGGCAGCGTAAATTTTTGGTAAATAAATCCATGAACAATCCCGCACCCAAAGGCGCCACCGCCGCCACCCGCCGTATGGCCCGCCACTACGCCATGCAGGCCCTCTACCAATGGCAAATGGCCGGCTCCAGCCTCAATGCCATCGAAGCCGAATTCCGCACCGACAACGACATGAAAAACGTCGATGTCGACTACTTCCACGATCTGCTCCACGGTGTGCCCAAACACCTCTCCGAGTTGGAAGCCCTTTTTGCACCCCACATGGTCGACCGCGCCCTCAGCGAACTCGACCCCGTCACCCAAGCGCTGCTGCGCATGGCTTGCTACGAGCTGCAACACCGCATAGACGTACCCTACAAAGTCGTTATCAACGAAGCCGTATCTCTCGCCAAAAAATTCGGCGCCGAGGATGCGCA
This sequence comes from uncultured Cellvibrio sp., assembly GCA_965652595.1. Lineage (GTDB taxonomy): Bacteria > Pseudomonadota > Gammaproteobacteria > Pseudomonadales > Cellvibrionaceae > Cellvibrio. The sequence goes on from CBFGWO010000018.1 coordinate 586, forward strand.
CAAATTTATCAACGGTGTGCTCGACAAGGTCTCTGCCCAGGTGCGAGCGCTGGAAGTCAAAGCGCATCGGGCCCAGGGCTAGGCGCCCGGTTGCTCCATCTCCAGCATGGGTGAATTCGAACTCATCAAACGCTTCTTCTGGCGGGATGCTGCGGAAGATGCTCACACAGGTGTCGTGCTTGGCATAGGCGACGACGGCGCCCTGTTGCAGGTGCCGGACGGACAGCAACTGGCGGTGTCGGTAGATACCCTGGTTGCCGATGTGCACTTTCCCACGAGCGCCGCTGCAGACGAAATCGCCGAGCGAGCGCTGCGCGTGAATCTCAGTGATCTCGCCGCCATGGGCGCCCAACCTCTGTGGTTCACCCTGGCGTTAACCCTGCCCGAAACAGATGAAGACTGGCTGCGCCAATTCAGTCACGGGCTTTTTCGTGTGGCTCGCGAATTTGGTTGCGCACTGGTTGGCGGGGACACCACCCGTGGGCCCTTGAGTATTACCTTGCAAGTTATGGGTGCGGTAGAACCGGCGCAGGCTTTGCGCCGCGATGGCGCCAGCCTGGGTGACTTTGTATTGGTCACTCACAACCTGGGTGATGGCGCTGCCGCGTTGGCGATGATCGAGCAACGTTTGGCAGTAGCGCCAGAACATCAAGCCTATTTGCATCAGCGTTTTTATCGACCTGTACCGCGTTTGCGTGAGGCGCAGTTGTTGCGTGGCCTGGCGAGTGCTGCGCTGGATATTTCCGATGGCTTGGTTGCAGATCTCGGCCATTTATGCGCTGCGAGCGATTTGGCAGCGGTGATAGATGTGGATCAGATCCCTCTGTCGCCTGCGCTGCAATCCCTGGCGGATCGCGAGCAGGCATTGCGCTGGGCGCTGACCGGTGGCGACGATTATGAACTCTGTTTTACGGTGTCGCCGGAGAAGATGTCGGCGGTTGCCATGCTGATTGCCGAGGGTCAACTTGAAGCGAAAGTGATTGGCGAACTGATGGCTGGCAGCGGTGTGCACTGCGAGCGCGAAGGCGATGCGTTTCAACTGACCGAAACGGGTTATCAGCACTTTTAAATCTGCTGCTCAGGAAAAATTCATGGCCAATCCCGATTTCAAAACCCTGATGCGCAACCCTGACCATTTTTTTGCGTTTGGGTTTGGCAGTGGTCTTGCGCCCTGGGCGCCGGGCACCTTCGGCACACTCGCGGCTGTGCCGATTTTTTTGCTCATCCAGCATCTCTCCTGGCCCCTTTACCTCAGCTGGTTGCTGGTGACCTTTGTGCTGGGTGTTTATTGGTGCGAGCGCAGTTCCAGGGCGCTGGGTGTGCATGACCATGGCGGAATCGTGTGGGATGAAATGGTGGGCTACTGGCTCACTATGTTCCTCGCGCCTGCGGGATGGCTGTGGATGCTGGTAGGGTTCGTGCTGTTTCGTTTTTTCGATATCGTAAAACCCTGGCCCATCGGTTGGCTTGACCGGCAGGTTAAGGGCGGCTTGGGGATCATGATTGATGATATAGTGGCCGCCCTTTACGCGTGGATTGGCTTGCAATTGCTGGCCTGGTTTTGGGTATGAGTGACGGTCATCAAGGAGTAAGGCCCATGCGCGGATTTTGCCTGGTGTTGTTGTTGATAGGACTGCCCGCTTGGGCGATGGATATCCAGGTAAAAATGCTCGCCGAGGGCAGGGCGCTGCTGGACATTGACGGCAAATCGCAAATGTTGCGCGACGGCGGTGAAAGCCCCGAGGGCGTCAAATTGATCGCGGCAACGCCCGAGGGCGCGCTCATCGAATTTCAGGGGCAACGCCAAAACCTCGCGCTCAATCGGCGTATCTCGACCCAGTTCACTGAAGCGGGCACGGCAGAAGTCAGAATCGCCAGCAATAGGGGCGGCCACTATTTAACGCCCGGCCGTATCAACGGGCGCCCGGTCGAATTTATGGTGGATACAGGTGCAACCAGTATTGCCATGAATGAGCCCACGGCCATCCGCCTGGGCATAGATTATCGCGCTGGTGTGCCCATGAGCGTGGGTACTGCCAGCGGCAATGCCCAGGCTTTTGGGGTGCAACTGGATCGGGTATCAGTTGGTGAGCTTGAAGTTGCCCAGGTTGAAGCGGTGGTGATTGTCGGCGATGCGCCGCCTTTTATCCTGTTGGGCAATAGTTTTCTGGCCAAGGTAGACATGCGTATCGAGGCGGGAGTCTTGCTGCTTAAGGCAAAACACTAGGCCTAATTTCGAGAGGTTTGTGCGTGACCATTCGTTTTGTTGAATCCTCCAAGTTGCCCACGCCCTGGGGCATGTTCGATATGCACGGCTTTGTCGACGATGCTACGGACAAGGAGCATCTGGTGTTGACCATGGGCGATGTGCGCGGCGAGGAGCCCCTGCTGGCGCGAGTGCATTCCGAGTGTTTGACCGGGGATGCGCTTTTCAGCATGCGTTGCGATTGCGGCCCGCAATTGCAATCGGCCATGCATAAAATTGCGCTTGCCGGGCGCGGCGCGATTTTTTATCTGCGTCAGGAAGGGCGGGGCATTGGCCTGCTCAACAAAATCAAAGCCTACAAATTGCAAGACTGTGGCGCCGATACCGTAGAGGCTAATGAACGCCTCGGCTTTGGTGCCGATATGCGCGACTACACCATTCTCAAGCCCATGATCGACCACCTGGGTATTCAATCCCTGCGGCTGCTCACCAATAACCCGCGCAAGGTCAAGGCCCTGCAAGACATGGGGGTGCCGGTGGTGGAGCGGCTGGCACACCAAACCGGGCGCAACCCGCACAATGCCCGCTACCTGGAAACCAAGCAGGGCAAACTCGGCCACCTGTTTGAGGGTGGCGAAAACGACGCCGACAATTCCTGACAGATTTATTTGCCAACGGATGCCAGTATGACCATCAGAATCGCAATCAGCGGCGCCGCCGGGCGCATGGGCAAGGCCCTGATCCAGGCGGTAGCCGCACAACCAGAGGCGCGGCTCACTGCTGCATTGGTACGTCCTCAAAGTTCATTGATTGGCGCTGACGCCGGGGAGTTGGCCGGGGTGGGTAAGTTGGGCGTGGCCCTGACTTCTGACCTGGACGCCGTCGTTGACCAAATTGACGTGCTGATTGATTTCAGCACCAAGGATGCCAGTCTGGTAAATACCGCTCTCTGCGCCGCGCGCGGCAAGGGTATTGTGATTGGCACCACCGGGTTCAGCGACAGTGAAAAAACTGAGCTACTGGCCCATCGCCAGCGGATTCCACTGTGCCTTTCGGCCAACTACAGCACCGGGGTCAATCTGTGCTTCAAGCTGCTGGATATGGCCGCGCGGGTGCTGGGTGAGGATTCGGATATCGAGGTTTACGAGGCCCATCACCGCCACAAGCTGGACGCGCCTTCGGGCACAGCGCTGCGCATGGGCGAAGTATTAGCGAACGCTTTGGGGCGCGACCTGTCCAAGGTGGCTGTCTATGGCCGTGAAGGCCAAACGGGCGCCCGCGATAAAGACACCATCGGCTTTGCCACTGTGCGTGGTGGCGATGTGGTCGGTGATCACACGGTGATGTTTATGGCGGATGGTGAGCGGGTCGAAATTACCCACAAAGCCTCCAGTCGTCTGGCTTTTGCCCGGGGTGCGGTGCGTGCCGCGCTCTGGCTCGGCGATCAACAGCCGGGGCTGTACGACATGCAGGATGTGCTGGGTTTGCGCGAATAACCGTGGCGTCGATTGACACAGGAACCCCTGGCCCACAGAATCGCCCACCAGTTGACTTTGATCGCTGGCAAATTCCGTTGCCGGCTGACTCTTTCTAGGAACAGGCTGAATGAATATTGTGTTTGTCGGGCGCGCGCTCCAGCGTTCCGCCCTGGTGTTGTCTCTCTCTCTTGCTGCCCTCTCCCTGATTGCCTGTGGCGGCAGCGATAACAAGTCCTCGTCCAGCAGTAGCTCTTCGTCCAGTAGCAGCTCCTCGTCCAGCAGCAGCTCAAGTTCCAGCAGCGTCAATGCCGAATGGCCCGATATCAATATCAGTGGCGGAGAGCCGCGCGAATTTGTGCTGAACTGGACGCCGGTGGCGGGCGCTACCCATTACAAAGTTCTGAAAAACCCCGATGGTGCCAGCGGCTACACCCAGGTAGGTGAAGATCTCACGACCACCCAGGCGAGTGACTTCGTCAGCCTGCATCTGCATGACTGGATCAATGCCAGCTATATGGTTGAGGCCTGTAACGCTGAGGGCTGTCAGCCTTCCAATCCCGTATTTACCTCGGGCGCCATGCTCGATGCCATAGGTTTTGTCAAAGCCTCCAACGCCCGCGCCGACAGCTGGTTTGGCTGGAGCCTGGCGCTTTCCGCTGATGGTTCTACCCTGGCGGTAGGCGCGCCGGTAGAAAGCAGCAAGGCTCAGGGAGTGAACGGCGATCAGAGCGACACCTCAACCATTGGTGCGGGTGCGGTTTACGTGTTTACGCAAGTGGATGGACTCTGGCAGCAGCAGGCTTATCTCAAGGCGTCCAACACCGAGCAGCCGGTAACAAACGACGAGGGCCAAACCTCGGTGATCACCAATGACCGCTTTGGTTATCGGGTCGCTCTTTCTGCTGACGGTAGTCGACTGGCGGTCAGTGCGCTCTTGGAGGACAGTGGCGCGCGGGGCATCAATTGTGCTCAGGGCAACAGCCTCTACTTTACCTCTGAAGGGAGAGTTGATCTCTTCAATAATGGTGCGGTGTACGTGTTTGCGCGTGGTGATGAAGGCTGGGCTCAGGAGGCTTATGTGAAATCCCTGCGCAGCCAGGCCAATGACCGCTTTGGTGAGAGTTTGGCATTATCAGCCGATGGCAATACGCTGGCGGTGGGTTCGCCTGCCGATATTCTGGTGGCAACTGGTGCCAGTAGCTTGAGTGCTCTGGAATGCCCCAGCTCATCCAGTAGTTCCAGTGTGTCAACGTCTTCGTCTTCCACCAGTAATAGTTCGTCGAGCAGTTCCAGCTCTAGCGTGAACGCTAGCCTTCAAGTGGGCGGGGTTCATGTGTATGTACGCGGTGAGGCTGGCTGGGTGCCGCAAGCCTACCTAAAGCCTTCCAACCCTGATGGCGGTGACGAGTTCGGCAAGAGCCTGGCACTTTCTGTGGATGGCGCGGTTCTCGCGGTGGGTGCTCCCGGTGAGGACAGTACCGCAACGGGCATTAACGGTGATGGAACCATTGATGCAGGCGGAGGCCAGGCCAATATTGGTGCAGCCTATCTCTTCCGGCGGTCAGGTGAGGCTTGGGCGCAGGAGTTTTATATCAAGCCTGGCCAAGCATCTATCCTCCAGCGTTTCGGCAGCAACCTCGCACTTTCTGGCTCGGGCGAGACACTGGCTGTTGCTTCACCAGGCGATTTCAGCCGCGGCAAAGGTGTAGGCGCTAATCCGGCGGATTACGATACCTCCAGCGCCAGCACCCTGTCGCAAGATTCAGGAGCCGTATGGGTGTTTGCCAAAACAGAGACCTCCTGGGCGCAACAGGTGTTTATCAAAGCCCCCAACGCCAGGGAGGGTGACGAGTTCGGTTCTGGCTTAAGTCTGTCGCAGGATGGCAAGGTATTGGCGGTCAGCAGCATTCAGGAGCCAAGCAATGCCCGAGGTATGGGTGGCGACAGAGACAACACCTCAAGTGAGGGCGCTGGTGCGGTCTATCTGTATCAATTGGGCGAGCAGGGTTGGCAGGAGCGGGCCTATGTCAAGCCTGCGAATACCCGCGGTGGCGATCGTTTTGGCTCGGCTATAGGCTTGTCAGCGGACGGCTCGCAAATGGCTGTTGGTGCTTACCGCGAGGCGAGTAATGCAGTTGGTGTAAACGGCGACCGTGAAGACACCTCGGCTCCATCGGCGGGCGCGGTATACCTCTACTAGCTATTGTTCCCCCTGTGCGCTCTCCTCACAGAGCGCATTTCCTTCTCAGTGCCTTAGTGAGAGCTAGAGTCGACTTGGCTTTGGTTCTCGCCACTCCCTCCGCTTAGCTTTTTTCCCGCTTAGCCCTTTTTCGCTTTGTGCCTAGTGACTCCCCGGTTCTTTTGCGGTAATTTAGCTCTCGATAAATTATATGATTTATAGGTTTTAAAAATGGTGTCCGATCCCGAACGTTTTTCTGTCAACAAGCATCCCCACAGGCGTTTTAACCCCCTGACCGGTGACTGGCTGCTGGTGTCGCCTCAGCGTACCCAGCGCCCCTGGCAGGGCCAGCTGGAGCCGGCCCAGTGGCCTGAGAGCCAACCCCATGATCCCAGCTGTTATCTCTGTTCTGGCAATGAGCGGGTGGGCGGTCAGCGCAACCCGGACTACCGGGGAACCTTTGTGTTTACCAATGATTTTGCCGCGCTTGTGCCTGAGCTGCCCTTGGCGCCTGCGTCCCATGACCCGCTGTTCCAGATTCAGGCGGAGCCGGGCACCAGCCGGGTTATCTGCTTTTCCGCTGACCACAGTAAAACCCTGCCACTGCTCGACGACGAGGAAATGGCAGCTGTGATCCGCACCTGGATCAGCGAAGCCGAGGCCCTTGGGCGCGATTATCCCTGGGTGCAGATTTTCGAGAACAAAGGCGCGTTAATGGGCTGTTCCAATCCCCATCCCCATGGCCAGATTTGGGCTCAAAAGAGCCTGCCCAGCCTGGCGCACAAAGAGGACTGCCAGCAGCGGGACTATTACCAGCACCACGCCAGTCCACTCTTGCTCGATTACGCCCAGCGCGAGCTGGCGGCGGGTGAGCGCCTGGTTTGCGTCAATGACCACTGGTTGGCGGTGGTGCCCTTTTGGGCTGCCTGGCCCTACGAAGTTCTTGTGCTGCCGCGCCAGCATAGGCCACGAATCACCGCTCTGCGTCCCGATGAACAACAGAGCCTTGGTCGGCTGCTGCGGGAATTGACGACTCGCTACGACAACTTGTTTCAGTGCTCCTTTCCCTATTCCATGGGTTGGCATGGCGCACCTTTTGGCGCTCATGGCGAGGGTGAGGCCGCCCACTGGCAATTGCACGCCCACTTTTTCCCGCCTTTATTGCGCAGCGCCAGCGTGCGCAAATTTATGGTGGGCTACGAGATGTTGGCGGAGCCCCAGCGCGATATTTCGCCGGAGACTGCTGCCGCCCAGTTGCGCGCCCAGAGTGCACAGCATTTTCGTCTGGGGAGTCAGCGCTGATGCATCTGGATAAAAACGCTCTCTTGGATTGGCATCGGCAAGCCTTTGGGCGCCCCGCAGACCTTATTGCCAGCGCCCCAGGCCGGGTCAATCTGATAGGTGAACACACCGACTACAACCAGGGTTTTGTTTTACCTGCGGCCATTAACTATTACACCCACGTCAGTGCCAGTGCGCGGGGGGATCGTCGGCTGGAGTTGGTGGCCCGGGATATGGGTGGGCAGCGAGTCAGTTTGGATCTGGATGGCCCTATGCAGCGCGATCCCTTGGCGCCATGGTCTGACTATGCTCGCGGCCTGGTGCAACAGCTGCGCGCGGCGGGCTACCAACTCGCCGGGGGCGAGTTGCTGATCGCCGGTGATGTACCGACTGGCGCGGGTTTAAGCAGTTCTGCATCCCTGGAGATGGCCTTGATTAGCGCTTTTATGCAGCTGAGTGGCGAGAGCATTTCCGGCTCTCAGGCGGCGCTTATCGGCCAGGCGGCAGAAAACCGGTTTGTGGGTTGCAACTGCGGGATTATGGATCAGCTGATTTCTGCCTGCGGTCGCGCCAAGAGTGCGCTGCTGATCGATTGTCGCGATCTCGCCTGTCGCCCGGTGGCCATTCCCGAGAGTTGGGAGATATTGATCGTACACAGCGGCGTTAAACGCGGCCTGGTCGACAGCGAATACAACCTGCGGCGGCAGCAGTGTGAGCGGGCGGCGGCCTTTTTTGGCAAGGCGAGCTTGCGCGATCTGAGTCTGGATCAACTCTTGGGTGCAGAGGGCTTGTTGGATGCATTGAGCTTTAATCGCGCGCGCCATGTGCTCAGCGAAAACGCGCGCACCCTGGCGACAGCGGAGGCGCTGCAACGCGGGAATTTGAGCTTGGTAAGTCGTGCTATGGCCGAATCCCACGCCTCTATGCGCGATGACTTTGCCATCACCACCCCGGCCATAGACGCGCTGGTGAGCCTGATCGCAGCGGCGGGTGGAGATAAGGTGGGGGTACGTATGACCGGCGGCGGATTTGGCGGTTGCGTGGTGGCCATCGCGCCGAGAGAGCAGCTGCCTGGGTTGGTGGAAGCAGTAGAGCGCGATTACACCCGCCTTACCGGTTGTTTGCCGAAGTTTTTTCGGGCAACTGCCAGCGCGGGGGCATTTGTTTAATAACTTTGTTTGAGTTTAGTGGCGTTGTTCGGGATCAGGTTGCCCGAGAAAGGCGTAATAGTCCTGCTCAAGGGTGCGATTTTTGGCGCGTCTGTCTTTTGATTTGCGGCGCTTGCGGTGATAGAGATCCAGGGGTAGGTCGCGGCAGGGGTCTCTGTCCGAGCGTCTATCGTCACCTTTGCGGCGGTCGATAAAAAAAGCGTGTTTGTTCATAGTGCCAAGTTCATTCGGTCTGGTTGACAGGGCCCCAGGAGGCTTCTCTGTGGTCCTGGGCGCGGCATTTTTGCTCCAAGTCAACACAGTGTAGTTCCTGGTAGGTAGAATGCCCGGAAATTTCCACGTCGCTGACCGGGTTTTCCCTTTATGCAGTCAACCGCCATGCAACCAATCGCCGCGAGTATCCACCGCAAACTGACCCAGGCATTTACCCCGGATCATCTGGAGGTGATCAACGAGAGTCATATGCATGCCGTACCGCCCGGGTCTGAAAGTCATTTCAAGCTGGTGTTGGTTTCTGCCACATTTGACGGCTTGCGCCAGGTACGGCGGCACCAGGCGGTGTACGCCTGCCTTGCTGAGGAATTGCAGTCAGGTGTTCACGCCCTGGCCCTGCATACCTACAGCCCAGCGGAATGGCGAGTTACCACCGGAGCACCCGCGTCGCCCCAGTGTTTGGGCGGCGGAAAATCCGCCTGAGTCGGGTTGGATTCGGGCTGGCTGATTAAAATTTAAGCGCCTATAATGCGCGCCCTGTTCGTATTAACTTCCCTGATCGAGTCACTCTCAAGAGCACTACCCTCGTTATGAGCACTACTGTTGTCGCCGCACTTTATAAATTTGTCTCTCTTCCCGACTACCAGGATTTTGCGCCCCGTCTCAAGGAGCGCTGTGATCAATTGGGCCTTAAGGGCACTCTGCTGTTGGCAGAGGAAGGCATCAACGGCACAGTGGCGGGCAGTCGCGAGGCAATTGATGGACTGCTGGCGTTTCTAAAGCAAGATGCCCGCTTTGCCCAGCTTGAGCACAAGGAATCCTTTTTTGAGGGCACGCCTTTTTACCGCATGAAGGTCAAGCTTAAAAAAGAAATCGTCACCATGGGTGTTAACGGCATAGACCCGCAAAAAATCGTGGGTACCTACGTTAAGCCCCAGGACTGGAATGCCTTGATCAGCGATCCCGAAGTGGTTGTTATCGATACCCGTAACAGCTATGAATACGCCATAGGTACCTTTGAGCGCGCCATAGATCCGCAAACAGAAACCTTCCGCGAATTTCCCGCCTATGTGGCCAAGAATCTCAACCCGGCAAAGCACAAAAAGGTAGCCATGTTTTGTACCGGAGGTATTCGCTGTGAAAAATCTACCGCCTACTTGAAAGAGCAGGGGTTTGAAGAGGTGTACCACCTCGAGGGCGGCATACTTAAGTACCTGGAAGAGGTGCCTGAATCAGAGTCCCTCTGGCGTGGCCAGTGTTTTGTGTTTGATAACCGGGTTGCGGTGAATCATAGCCTGCAAAAAGGTGATTACGACCAATGTCATGGTTGCCGTCATCCGATCACCGAGGATGACAAACTTTCGCCGCAGTATATGGCGGGGGTTAGCTGTCCACGCTGTTACGAAAAATTGACCGATGAACAAAAGCAACGCTTCAGCGAGCGGCAAAAACAAATCGAACTGGCCAAGGCGCGCAACGAGCTGCACATAGGCGCGCCACCACCCGCTCGCCAAAAACTGAGTCAGCGCGCTTAGTTATTTTTGCGAGCACTAATTTCCCCTGATGAAACACGGAGCATAAAAAAGTCATGGACTTTACTGATTGGGTCGCGGATCTGGCGGCTGGTACAGCTACCCACAGCAGCGGCTTTGTGCTGCAAATTCAAGGCGATCCCCGCGATCCTTCGGCGGTAGATCCGGGCAAGTTTCCGTCAGAGTTGAGTTTTGCAGAGCAGGCGCGTCTGTTGCGCAGCGGCTTGGAGTTTCTCGCTCGCCAGGCAAACCAGAGCCCTACGCAATGGCAAAGCTCCAGCCGTTCCGAGGACGCCCGCGCCCTCGCCATCAAGGCGAGGGAACAACAGGCAAAGCAGTTTGCTGAGCGCGCCGATAAACCTCAGCGTAGCGTGTTGTCGTTAAAGAAGAACAAAGCTGATTGAATCAAAGCTGTCCGCGCAGTTGCAAATCTGTTCGGTGATCATCAAGTTGTTTGAACAGTACTTGAAACATCTGGCGTGCCCCAGCGGTCAGCTCAAGGGCATTCTCTTCGGCAGTTCGCCGAATTTTCATTAGGCGTTCCAGCTCTGTTGAGAGCGAATCCATACTGGCAAAAATCTGCTCGGTCGTTTCTTTGGTGCGGAAGATACGGCCCTGGTCGGTCAGGTTCAGGTACTGATCGCACTCCTGCAACCACTCTTTTCGCATGTCGAGAAAATGGCGAATATTCTTCATGCTACCGCGATGTGCCGTGTTTAACTGCTCATCAAAATACTTCTGCAGGCTGCGGCGCGCACCTATCAAAAAGTCCACGGAAGTTGTTCGACAATACTTGCTGTCGAGATAGCTGGGAAATTTGACCTGATGTTCGGTCATGACTTTTTCCCGCAGGCAGGTTTCGTCGCAGGCGAACGCCAGAGGAGAAAAAAGCATAAAAAACAAAACAAAAGAGAATTTTTTCATAAGGGTGTCGGTCGGCCATTGATGTTATTAGAGAAAGTACAACCACTGACCTGTGATATAGATCACTTTTTCATTAGCGTCAAGCCGCCGGGCTTGGCGATCTGGCGATTTGCGCGCCCTAGGCGAGGGCTTTAGCGAGCAATTGTTGGAGTGACTCGGGCAGGTTGCGGCTTAGGTCGAGCGCAGCGGCGTGGCCCTGGGCAGACATCTTGTTCCAGGTTTTACGAATGATATCAATCAGTTTGTCTTCTTCGTGTTTTTGCGCAAAATCTTCCAGGTAAAACTCAATAAACACCAGACAGATAACATCCTCGAGAATTTGTACTTCATCGTCCCGCTTGAGCCCGCGTTTAAGTAGCAGATCTTTGACGCGCCCAATCAGGGGTTCGTCATAGCCCAAGCCGGCCAGAATGGTGCCGGCGGTTTCACCGTGAAACTGCGCCAGATCCAATCGCCAGCGCTTGTAGCCTGCGCGGTCCATGGGGTAATCGCTACGGGGAATTTTCCAGCGGCAGATATGCTGGCTGCGCGCCGCCAGTTGCAGCGCTTCGGAGGCATCAGGACAGAAGAGCGCCAGGCGCCGACTCATGCGCTGACCGTAAATAAGCTCTTTGGGGGCTGGTTTGCCCGCGACCGTTTCGAGATTGGGGTCTTCGCTGTTGGCGCTATCGAAGGCGGTCAAAGCGGCCGCCAGGCGGGTGTTGTGCATGATGGCTCCGCAATATCAGCTGGAGGTGGCGGCGAGTTCGGACAAGCCGGTCATGTCGCGAATATGAATGGCTTTTTTGTCGACAGCGATTAACCCTTGGTTTTGCAGGCGGGTGAATACCCGGCTCACCGTTTCGATGGTTAACCCCAGGTAGTTGCCGATATCGGTACGCGACATGGGTAGGTTGAACTGGCTGGCGGAGAGCTGGCGACGGCTGTTGCGGGTGGAAATACTCAACAGAAAAGCGGCGATGCGCGTTTCCGCGCTGCTTTTGCTGAGCAGGGCAATCACCTGTTGTTCCTGGGTGATCTCGCGACTTAGGAGTTGGAAAAAATGCCGCTGTAACACCGGGATCTGCAAGCTGAGTTCTTCCATTCGCCCAAAGGGGATCTCGCACACGGACGCGGTTTCCAGCGCGATTACCGAGTTGGTGTAGCGATTGTCCGCAATGCCATCCATGCCCACCACTTCGCCGGGCAAGTAGAAGCCGGTGATCTGTTCATCGCCCTGGTCGCTCAGGGTGAGCGCCTTTACGGCACCGGAACGCACGGCAAACACGGCAGTAAAGACTTCGCCCGCGCGGTAAAGGTATTCACCTTTTTGCAGTGGGCGCCCGCGCTGAATAATGTTATCCATCTGATTTATCTCGTCGACATGCAGGCTGATTGGCAGGCAGAGGCTGTTAAGACGACAGTTGCCGCAGGATACCTTGCGATCGTGGCTGCATTGGGGCGCAACGGAAGAGTAAATCATAGACATAAAGGATGGGCGCGCTGGTGGCCGAGTCGGAGGCAAGATTGTTGCAGCTTTACCCGGCGGGGTAAAGCTGCAAGCTGCCCACTGGAGTGCCTGGCGGCTAGCGCTCAGCGCTGGTGCTCAGTTGAAAATAGCCCATCATTTCCTGCAATTGCATTGCCTGGTTGGTCAGTTCCTCGGCGGTGGAGTAGAGCTCTTCGGCGGCCGTGGAGTTTTGCTGGGTGGCGACACTGATTTGACTGATCGCCGTGTTAATTTGGTTGGCGCCCTGACTCTGCTCGCCGCTGGCAGCGGCGATTTCCTGCACCAGGTCGGCAGTCTTTGCGATAGAGGGCACTATTTTTTCGAGCAATTGCCCTGCGTTTTCCGCCGCTTGTACCGAGTTTTTTGCCAGTTCGCTGATTTCCAGCGCAGCCACCTGGCTGCGTCCGGCCAGTTTGCGCACTTCGCTGGCCACTACGGCGAATCCACGACCGTGCTCGCCTGCGCGACCTGCTTCAATGGCCGCGTTGAGTGCCAGCAAATTGGTTTGGTAAGCAATATCATCCACCACGCTGATGCGTTCGGCGATTTGGCGCATGGCCTGAAGGGTAGTGGCTACCGCTTCACCGCCGCGGCGGGCTTCGTCGGCAGCGGTGGTGGCCATGGATTCGGTCAGGCGGGCATTGTCGTTGTTCTGGTCAATGGAGGCTGCCATTTCTTCCATGGAGGCGCTGGTTTCTTCCACGCTGGCCGCTTGCTGGGTGGCGGATTGGCTGAGGGATTGGGCCGTAGCGCTGACCTCCTCGGAGGCAGACGAGAGTGAATCGGCGGTGGAGCGAACATCCTGAATAATGCTGGAAAGCTGCCTGGACATGGTATGGATGGCAAACAGAATGCTCTGGCGATCCTTGGGGTTGAGTGAGATCTTCTGGCTCAGATCCCCTTGCGCGATGCGTGACACTATGTGGGAGGCATAGCCAGGTTCGCCACCCAGCTGGCGCAGCAAGCTGCGACTGATCAAAAAGCCCAGAACCAGGGCCAGCACCAGGCTCAGCAGAATGGTACCAATGTTGATTTGCAGGCTGCGCTGGTAGCGGACGTAGCCCGCGCGATACTCCTGTTCGGCGACACCCGCTTGGAGTTCACTCAGCTTGTGGAATACCTCATTGAGCGGATCAAAAATGGGGTAGATACCCTCGCGGGCGAAGTTCTCAAGCGCTGCTAGGTCGCCTCTGTCGTACCAGCTCAGCAGTTGTGCCAGCTGTTGGTCGGCCTTGATAACCAGAGGTTTCGCCTGTTCGACCAGCGCCGCTTCCTCGGCAACCAGATAGGTTTGCAGGTAGGCGTCCCAGACCTTTTGTGTCTGGGGCTGAAGTTCGCGGGTGGTTTGGGCTACCTGCTGGATGTCGGCCAGGCCCCGAATGGTTTTTTGCGGGTTGTCGACCAGCAAAAGCGCGTAGTTGTCGATGATGATTTTTAGATCGCGCATGGGAATCACGCGGTCATCGTAGACAGTTTTCATGGAGTTCTGGGCTTCGCGCATGCCCTGGATTCCCATGACGCCGATGACCAGCATCAGCAAAATCAGGACGCCGGCGAGCAATGCCAGACGAAAAGCCACTTCCATTGAATCGAACATAAACCGCTCCGTGTTTTCTGACCTGATTTGCCGCCAGCTTGTCGGCCTCAGGAACAGGGGTGTCGATTGATCAGCTGTGTGCTGGGCGAGTGGTTTGAGCCTAGATAGGGGCTGCCGCTTTGTCAAAAACGGATGCCGGGGCGCAGGTGCTTTTGCCCCGGTGAATTGAGGTGCTAAAACGCGGTTACAGCGCTGCTTGCGGCAGCTGGCCCAGAAGCCAGGCAATAACCGGCTGATAGGAATCAGGCAAGAGCGGTTGTAGTTGTTGCAGCGAGCTTTCCAGATCTGACGTACGGGCGGCGGTCAGGTTGATATGACCCACCTTGCGCCCTGGACGCACTTCCTTGCCGTACCACACCAGCTCTGCGCCGGGCACTGCCAGCCATGGGTCGTTGCGCTCGGTACCCACCAGATTCACCATCAGACTTTGGCCCTTGAGGCGCGGCTCGCCCAGGGGCAACCGGGCAATCGCGCGCAGGTGCAGTTCAAACTGGTCGATACTGGCTCCTGCCTGAGTCCAGTGACCGGAGTTGTGTACCCTGGGCGCCAGTTCATTAATCATCAGGCGATCGCCAACGCGGAAACACTCCATAGCCATGACGCCCACGTAGTTGAGGTGGTGCAGCAGGGTTTCGAGCATCCGCTCGGCTTGGCTCTGTAAATGGGCCAAGCGCGACAGGGGGGCGACTGAACCCATCAAAATACCGTTGACGTGCAGGTTGAGGGTGAGGGGATAAAACACACAGCGACCCTGGGCATCGCGCGCACCAACCAGCGAGACTTCTTCGTCAAAGTTGATGGCCTGTTCGGCGATGGCCTGTTCGTGCCAGTCCTCGGGGATCTCATCCTGCCTGCTCTTGTGCAGCCAGTGTTGGCCTTTGCCGTCGTAGCCGCCAGTGCGGCGTTTGAGCAGCACGCGCTCGCCGAATTTTTGGTGCAGCTCGGCGGCCTGAGTGGTCTGATCGACATGGGCCCAGGGGGCGGTGGCCAAACCCAGCTCGTCGATGAGCGCCTTTTGGGTTTTGCGGTCGGCGAGGCGGCCAAACACCCGGCTGTTGATAAAGCGGGAATGATGGCTAAGGGCCGCTGTGGCAGGGGATTCGGGCCACTGCTCGCGTTCGGCGGTCACCAGATCGTTAGCCTGGAGTGTGGGCGGCTCGGTGGCATCTATGGCTACCGGGCGCACATCCAGGTTGAGTGGCCGACCAGCGGTTTGCAGCATGGCGCCCAGTTGTCCGGCGCCCAGTACCCAAATGGGAGGATAGCTCTGGCTCATTCAGTCTTGGCTCGGGTCCGGGTTATCCAAAACCGCCTGGGTTTGGGCCTGGCGGAAGTCTTCCAGGCGCTGGGCCAGGGCGGGGTCGTTGAGGGCGAGTATCTGGCAGGCGAGCAGCCCGGCATTAAAGGCGCCCGCTGTGCCTATAGCGAGAGTGCCTACAGCGATACCCTTGGGCATTTGCACGATGGACAGCAGGCTATCCATGCCGTTGAGCGCCTTGCTTTGCACGGGTACACCCAGTACTGGCAGGCGAGTGTGGGCGGCCACCATACCCGGCAGGTGGGCAGCGCCACCGGCACCGGCAATAATCACTTCAAAGCCCTGGTCTACCGCGCTTTCAGCAAAGCTGGTGAGCTTTTGCGGGGTGCGGTGGGCGGAAACCACCTCGGTGAGGTAGCCGACATCCATTTGCGTGAGGATGTCTACTGCGGCCTCCATGGTGCTCCAATCGCTCTTGGAACCCATGATGACCGCAACCTTGATTGGGGCGGTTTGGTTGCTCATACGCGCTTGTCCGTCAGTCAACAATCGGAAAAAGGCGCGCATCTTATCACAGACAGGGAAAGTGCCACAGGCGCGTCATGGCACGGCTAGGCGCGAATCCGTTCGAGGTAGGAGCGCACCCGATTTACCAAGCCAGGATTTTGTACAGGTGTACTCGCTGCTTCCACGCGATGACGCCTTAGCAGCGCCGGGCGGCTTTTGAGCAGCTGCTGGTGACGCAGAGCCGCATCCAGGCTGTTCAACAGCATGCGGCGGCTGAGGGGCATGGGCAGCACGCGGTAAACCTGGGCGCGGTTGATCAGGCTGATGAGGTGGCTGGTATCGGTAAAGGCAGTAACCACCACCACAACCAGCTGCGGGCGCTTGAGTTTGAGCAGTGCCAGGCCCTCACTGATGTCGCCTTCTGCCAGCATCAGGTCGGTGAGTAAAAGTGCGTCCGGCTGTGATTCCAGCAGCGACAGCGCGGCTTCAAGGTTGTCCGCATAGCTCACTACCAGTTCGGGTTTTTCTTTTTGGATCAACTGGGCCATGGCCTTTTTACTGTGCAGCACCACCAGCGGTGCCAAGGTCGAGCTTGCGGGTGAGCTGTAGGTTTCGCCGCGACTGCTTTGGGCAATGGCGACTGCCTCGTCGACGGTGTTGCGCAAATCCTGCAAGCGCCAGGGCTTTTGCACATAGCGAAAAATCTCACCCTCATTGATCGAGCCTACAATACTTGCCAACTCCGCATAGCCGGTCAGCAATATGCGCATGGCCGCAGGATTAATCTCGCGCGCGCCGCGCAACACTTCCACACCACTCATCAGCGGCATACGCTGGTCACTGATGATCACATCGACCGCATGGGTTTGCATCATGCGTAGCGCCTCGCGCCCATCGGTGGTGGACAGCACGTGAAAGTCGCGCCGAAAACTCATCTCCAGGCTGCGCAAAATGCGCGATTCGTCGTCGACAAATAGCAGTGTGGGCTTGTTATCCGACATGGCGATTTTCCTTGGGTTGGAGCGTTGAGCGCGAATATTGACGTGGCAGGCGCACAACAAATTCGGTGCCCTTGCCCGGAATGGATTTCACGTTAATCAAGCCACCGTGGTCTTGCACGATTTGGTAACTGATCGAAAGTCCCAATCCCGTGCCCTGACCAACCGGTTTGGTGGTAAAAAACGGATCAAATATTTTGGCGCGCACCTCGGGCGGCATGCCGCAGCCGTTGTCGCGAATATGAATATCCACATGCTCCTTGGCTGCTCGTGTGCTCACTTTGATCAGTCCAAACTCGGGAATCGCCTGGGCGGCATTGGTAAGAATGTTGAGCAATACTTGATTGATTTGCGAGGCCGCACATTCCACCCAGGCATCTTCAGCGTAGTCCCGCACTATCTCGGCCTTTTGCTTGAGGATGTTGCGGCCGATAGTCAGTGCGGTTTCGAGGGATTCGTTAAGATCCACCCGACCCTGTTTTACATGGTCGATACGGCTGAAGTTGCGCAGGCTCACCACCAGCTCACTGATTTGTTCCAATCCGTGCAGGCTATCGTCGAACAGGGTGGTGAAATCCTGAACCAGTCCTTCGCCAATCAGTTCGTGGGTTTGCTGGTTTGTGTCCTGGATAAGCTGACCAATCGTCTGATCGTCGGCAGTGCCATCGAGCAGGGCGGTAACCAGTTGATGGCTGGTATGTAATGCGTCCTGTAATTGTCGTGCCAGATTACTCGCCAATTCCACATTGGCGTGAACATAACCCAGAGGCGTATTAATTTCGTGGGCGACACCTGCCACCATCTGTCCCAGAGAGGCCATTTTTTCCGATTGAATCAATCGGCTTTGCGAGGATTTAAGTCGCTGATTCACACTGGCCAGCGTGCGGTTGCGTCTGAGTGCGCGGGTTTCGAGTAATTCCAGCAGCGACATCACAATACCCATGCCCAGGTATTCACCATGGCGCACTACCACAAAATCCTCGGTAATGGGATTGGTTAAACGGGTGCGCACATACTGGCTTGCGGTTTCCACATCAGCGTCAGACTCAATCAGCAGTGGGGTGCTATTCATCCATTGGCGCAGCGGGCGCGGGCCAAAAAGTTCGCGACCGTAGGGTTGGAGAAAAATTTTCATCAAGCTGGCGCGCGACAGGGTTCCCACAACACGATGATCTTCCACGACAGGTAAACACAAAAGCTCGCGGTTTTCGTCAGCGCCAAAGATCTGCGCCGCCTCGGCAATGGTGGTGGCGGGTGTGAGAGGTTTGGCGGGAATAGCGAGGTCGATGATTTGTTCGCGCCGAACGGCGATATTCATGGATAAGGCTCCCGGCGGATAAGGCACAGAGGGAAATTCCAGCGGCGCGAGTATTACGGGCAATTGTTGCAGCTTGATGAACCAATCGGGTGTTGGTTGCGGCAGGTGCTACCCGCGAGTCCATGATGTGCGACCTTTACAGCCATTGACTGGGCTCGGCGGATGTCCGTCTAGGATGGCGGCGCCCTTGTTCAGGGCAATCTCATTGATTCAGGGAGTAACCCGGATGAAAAACCTCGTTGATCGATCTGTGAATAATTTTGTGTCCTGGCGCGTTCTTGGTAAATGGCTACTGCTTGTGGTGGTGGCCAATCTCACGGCCTGCGCCTGGATGGATGGCGCACCGCGCCAGAAAAACACCGCCACCAGCCTGGTGGATTTTTTATACCACGATCAAAAGCAGCAAGTCATTGAACCCGGCATACCTCATTTGCGTTTACCGCTCAATGTGGGTGTGGCCTTTGTGCCTGGCACCGGCCATTTCGCCAGTGAGTTTACCGAAGCGCAAAAAATGCTGTTGATGGAGCGGGTGGCGCAGGATTTTCGTCAACACGAGTATGTCAATCGCGTGGAGCTGGTGCCCTCGGCCTATATGCGCTCTCGCGGCGGATTTACCAACCTCGATCAACTGCGCAGCCTGTTGGGTGTTGATGTGATAGTGCTGATTTCCTACGACCAGCAACAGTTTACTGATGAAAGTAAAGCGGCCATTGCTTACTGGACGCTGGTGGGTGCCTACATAGTGCGCGGTGAAAAACTCGACGTGCATACACTGATGGATGCCGCTGTTTATGATATCGAAAGCCGTCGCTTGCTGTTCCGTGCGCCCGGCACCAGCCTGGTAAAAAATCGCAGCACCTTGCAACAGGCCCGCGAGCAACAGCGACGCAATGCAGCTGAAGGCTTTGATCAGGCGAGCGAGCAGCTGGCGTTGAACCTGGCGATTGAAATGCAGAAGTTTGCTGAGCGGGTAAAGGAATCACCCAAGGAATATAGAGTGAGCCGCCGCTCCGGTTCTTCCGGTGGCGGCAGCCTGGGGTTGGGATTCTTGTTGCTACTGACTTTGATCGGCTTCCGCTTCACCGCCAAAGGCCAGTAGTAAATCCCGCAGAAATTTTTGTAGCTCCAGCGCCATGATCGCAAACTCTGCATCAAAGGCTTCCGCCGGGCTTTCGGGGTTTCGATCACTGGCTTGGGTTTGCAGTTGGTCTTCAAACTTCACACGCTTGATTGCAAATTGATCGTCCAGCAGGCAATGGATGGCCTCATTCCAACAGACGGCGAGCTTGGTGGCATGCATACCGGTATCCAGATGCTGGCGCAGTTCGTCGGAACTCAAATCCAAATGCTTGCAGCGAATCACCCGGCCATCTTTGCCTGCCTGGAGTTCGCACTCCTCGCCCAATAACAAACCCGCTGGCCCATGGCCGTCGCGCAGCCATTGCGTCATTACCTGGGTGGGGGTGGACTTGGGTGTGAGCGGCAACACTTTGAGGCTGCCGAGCGCTTCGCGCAGGGCGCTCAGCAGATCTTCAGCGCGTTTGGCGGAACCGGTGTTGATCACAATCAGTTTTTCGCTCGGCGCCAGGTAGGCAAAATCAAGCGAGGATTTACTGAAGGCTTTGGGCAATAGCGAAAAAATAATTTCATCTTTTAGGGTTTGTCGTTCGGCGCGACCGATTTTGCGCGCTTCTGCCTGGCTGAGTTCAATCACCTTGTCTTCAAGGTGTTCTTTAATCACGGTCGAGGGCAGAATTTTTTCCTGGCGCTTGGCACACACCATGATGTAACCATTGGTGGCGTGAACCAGCTCAGTACCGTGGCGGCCGAGCGGCGGCACAAAACCGTAACTGAGGCTGTCGAGCTTGCCGCAGGGATTAAAGGCCTGGCTGGCGAGTTTTTCGTTGAGTTCTTCGGCAGTGAGGGTCCAGGCTTCGCCGAGGCGATAGACACGCAGATTTTTAAACCACATAGATCATCCAAAAAAAGCGGGGAGTGCGCGGCCACTCGGGCCGCAGGGGTCAATCACAGGCGTCGGGCATCAAGCGAGGATGTCGAGCAATTCCACATCAAAAATCAGGGTGGAGTAGGGCGCGATACTGGCACCTGCGCCGCGCTCACCATAGGCCAGGTTGTGGGGAATGTAGAGACGCCACTTGGAACCCACTGGCATGAGTTGCAGGGCTTCGGTCCAACCGGCAATCACGCCATTCACGGCAAAGTCGATGGGCTGGCCGCGATTGTAGGAGGAGTCAAATACAGTGCCGTCCAGCAGGGTGCCGTGGTAGTGGGTTTTAACGCGCGATGATGCGCTCGGTTTGGCGCCTGTGCCCTGAGTAATAACTTCGTATTGCAAGCCGGAAGCAGTCACAGTAATACCCGGCTTTTTAGCGTTTTCGACGAGAAAGACCTCGCCCTCACCGGCTAGTGCTTTTGCGCGTTCGGCCTCGGCCGCTTGCATCCGCTCACCAATCACGCGGAAGGCAGCGCGCAGGTCGTCTTCGGCAACCACACTCTCTTTTCCGTTAAGCACATCCACGAGGCCAGCGGCCACAGCGCTGGGGTCCAGGCCATCGAAGGGGTTGGCGGCGAGTTGTTCGCCCATCTGGCGGCCAACGCCGTAGCTCACGCGGGTTTCCGGGGTGGTGTAAAGATCGCTCATGGTCTGTTCCTGGTCGATAAAAAGGCCGCGCAGTCTATCAGACCTGGGCAGATGAGTCTGTCTTCCCGGTTTTATCATCCGGCGCCAGGTCGGCCTGGATAACGTGGATTTCGCGCATAAAAATTTCCCAAAAAGCGATAAACAGCGCCGCCAGCAGCGGCCCCACCACGAAGCCGCTGATACCGAAGAGCACTATGCCGCCGAGGGTAGAGAGCAGCACCAGATAGTCGGGCAACTTGGTGTCCCGACCCACCAGAATGGGGCGCAGGATATTGTCCACCAGACCGATAACCCCGGCGCCAAAGGCCACCAGAATAATACCGTCCACATACTCGCCCGTGGCCAGCAGGTAGATAGCCGCTGGCAACCAGATAATGGCTGCACCTATGGCGGGGATCAGCGAGGCAATGGCCATCATCACGCCCCAGAGCAAGGCGCCCTGAATACCCAGGAACCAGAAAATCAGGCCCCCCAGGGCACCCTGCACCATGGCCACCAGCAGATTGCCCTTGACGGTGGCGCGGGTGACTTCGGCGAATTTTGCCAGCAGCAAACGCTCCCGGGCATCGCCCAGGGGCAGGGCGCGAATCAGTAAGTTAATAAGGCGGTCGCCATCGCGCAGGATAAAAAACGCCAGGTAGAGCATCAGGCACAGGCTAAGCACCCAGCCAAAGGCGTTTTGGCCAATGCTAAAGGCGTTTTGCGCCAAAAATTTACCGCTCGCCATAGCAGCGTCGACGGCCTGCTCCTTGAGCTTGTCCATGCGGATATCAAAGCGTTCCAGGGTTTGCTCCACCAGCGGGAAGGCGGCGCGCACCTGCTCTATATAGGCAGCTGGGTTGATCTCGCCGGATTGCAGACGGTTATAGAGGTGCAGTCCTTCACCCACCACCGAGCTGACAATAAAAACCACGGGTAGCACCACGATCACCACGCAGGTCAGCAGCGTCAGCAGGGTAACGCTGTTGGGACGATTAGGCATGGCGCGCATCAGTCGCTGTTGTAGCGGATAGAAAATCACGGCGATAGCGCAGGCCCAGAAAATAGGCGCGAAAAAGGGCTTGAGCAGCCAGAGGAACCCGAGGGAGACGATCATCAAAAAGAGCAAGAAGGTGCGGAGTTCGAGTTTGTCCTGCATCGCAAAGTCCTGTTGGGGGCGGTGAAAGGGCTAAGACTATAGGGCAAGGGATTACGGGTGTCACCCGGCGGTCCTCGCCGGAGGCCAAGAATGGTAAATGCTGATAAGCTTGGTGCATCACTTCCCGGCTTCATTTGAAGGATGACGCGCTTGTTTAATCGACTGATCAGGATTCCGCTGCTGCTTGGGGCATTGCTCTCCTGCATCCTTGCGACACAGACCTTGGCCAAGGAAACGCCAGCGATTGTCATCGACCTCCAGGCCACCGCCCTCGAGCAACCCCAGGACTATTTTGTCACCCTGCTGCAAATGGCCCTGGAAGAAAGCAAGCAACCGGGCGAGCACTTTGAATACCGCTTTTCCGACCGCGACTATTCCCAGGCTCGCTGGATTAACCAGTTGGAAAACGACAGCGGCAATCTGGTGATTTGGACCATGACCAACCGCCAGCGGGAGGCGAGCCTCTTGCCGATCAGGGTGCCTTTGTTCAAGGGGTTGTTTGGTCACCGGGTGTTTATCATCCGCAAAAAAGACCAGCCATTGTTCGATCAGGTGCGCACTAAAGACCATCTCGCAAAACTGGTGGCGGGCCAGGGGCTGCATTGGCCGGATGTGGACATACTCCAGGCCAACACACTGCCCGTGACGACTGGCGCGACTATGGATTCGCTGTTCAAAATGCTCAAAGCCGGACGCTTTGATTATTTTCCGCGCGGTGTCGCTGAGGCCTGGTTTGAGTTGGATCAGCGCCGTGACCCGGCGCTGGCGGTCGAAGAAAAGCTGATGCTGGTTTACCCCACGGCCATCTACTACTTTGTTAACAAAAATAATCCGCAGTTGGCGCACCGGATTGAGGCGGGCCTGGAAGCCTTGATCGACGATGGGCGTTTTGACGCCTTTTTTCAGGATCACAAGCGCACTCAGGAGGGCTTGGCGCAGGTGACATCAAAGCCTCGGCGCCCTATCTATTTGGAAAATCCGGATTTGCCCGAGCAACTGCCGCAACCTGCAGAGCGCTATTGGATTTCCTTGCCCCTCCGCACGGATTGATTTCCCCGTTGTCACACCCTTGGTGAATGGCAGGCAAATCCTCCATAATCCCCCCCACATTCCAGCGAGAAGGATGCCTTTATGAGTCAAACAGAGAGCGGATCCCGCAAGCGATCCTTGGTGGTGATGCTGATCCTGGTGTTGATCGCCGGGCTGGCCTTGGGGCTGGCCTATTACTTTTATCGCAACCAGCCTCAACCAGCGCCAACGCCAGTGGCTGAGGTGCCCGTGGAAGCGCCCTTGGCCCTGCCACCGCTGGCGCAAACCCCGGCGCCCTTGCCGGTGTTGGAAGCGCCAGCGCCTGAAGAACCGGCGCCACCCCTGCCCAAGCTCAATGAAAGTGATGCTTCCGTGCTTACCGAGTTGCAGTCACTCTCAAGTGCCAGTCTCAAGTTGATTGTGCCCCAGGAGATACTGCGCAAATTTGTGCGCTCGGTGAATGCTATGGATGAGGGCAAGGTGGTACACGAGTATCGCCCCATCGCTTCACCGCCCCCGCCCATGAAGGTTGAATCCCTGGGACAGCCCCAGGGTGAAGCACCTCGGCAGTACCGCCTGACGACAGAGAACTTTCGTCGCTACGACGAGTATGTGACCCTATTTGCCATGGTCGACAAAGAAGCGCTGGCCGCGACTTACCGCCGCTTTTCGCCCTTGTTGGAGGAAGCCTACTCAGAGATGGGCCTCAAGAAAGGTAGCTTTCACGAGGTGCTGCTCAGTGTGATGGATAAGTTGATTGCCATGCCGATCCACGAGGGCGAATTGCTGTTGGTACAGCCCAAGGTGTTTTATCAGTTTGCCGATCCGGAACTCGAAAAACTGCCTTCCACTCACAAACTGCTGTTGCGTATGGGGCCGGAAAACGCCCGCAGCTTGCAATCCAGCCTGACCATACTCGCCTCCCACCTGCGGTAAGTTTTTTGAAGGGTGCCTTTGGCGCCCTTTACTCCGCTATCTGCTTGTCACTGTTCGCATTTTTCTGCTGCGCCATTCATGGGTTCCGCCGTTCTCTTGCGCTTGCGCCGCGCGGATTTGTTAAGGAGTGTTGACAACGTTGTCCCGCGGGCGTAATTTGCCTCAATCGACAACGTTGTCTCATGCGATGACGCGGCCGATACGAGCTCACATACACAAGAATAGAGGGGACAGTCTCATGTCTAGCAAGTTGAGTCATGCAATAAGAACGGTCAACAAAACAGCGCTGGTTTACGGTTCTCTGGCCAGTTTGGCACTGATGGGCTTAGCCGCACCTGGCTTTGCTCAGGAGGATGCTATTGAGGAGGTTGTGGTTACCGGCATTCGCGGTGCTTTAAAAGCCGCGATTGACGACAAGCGCAACGCCAGTGCGTCTCTGGATGCGATTTCCGCCGAGGATATCGGCAAGTTTCCCGATAAAAACGTGGCTGAATCGCTGCAACGTATACCCGGTGTGACTATTCAGCGCCAGTTCGGTGAAGGCAATGCAGTGTCGATTCGCGGCGCGGGCACTGACCTGACCCTGACCACGCTGAATGGCCAAAACGTGGCCTCTACCGGTTGGTTTGTGTTCCAGCCTGCGGCGCGCAGTTTTAACTTTGAACTCCTGCCGTCTGAGCTGGTTGCCGGCCTGGACGTGTACAAAAGCGCTCAGGCAGATCTGGCGGAAGGCGGTGTGGGCGGTACTGTGGTGGTGAAAACCCGCAAGCCATTGGATCTACCTGCCATGACCCTTTACGGCTCACTTGAAGCTTCTCACCAGTCCGACTCGGATGAAGTTAGCCCTCAGCTATCGGCTATGGGCAGCTGGAAAAACGCAGCAGAATCCTTCGGTGTGTTGGTCGCGGCGGTGGCCCAGGAACGTCAGCTGTCGCGCAAGGGCAGCGAGGCGTTTTGGGAGTGGGGTGCTGGCCCCGTGGCCTTTGATCAGGATCGTAAGCGCCAGGCAATCACGGCGGCGTTCCAGTTACGCCCCAGCGATAACCTCAATATTGTCTTTAACGCTATGGATATGCAGATGGAGGCGGATAACGTCAACTACGCGGTGTGGCTGACCCAGGGCAATACGTCCTGGAGTGGCGTGGAACGCCATGAGTCAGATTTGTGGCAGGGCACGGCGGTAAAAGGCCCGCTGGGTGTGGCTTATGCCCAGGCTCGCCCCCGCGAAGCCACCATGAAATCCCGCGTGTTTGATCTGGATGTGACCTACAGCGGTGCAGGCTATGAATTGGGTTTACAGCTGGGCAAAACAGAAGCTTCCGGCGGCACTGACTTTGAAATGGTGCTGGATGACCTCTCAGGTGGCACAGCCATACCCGGCGGCACCTACGACCACACCGGCAATCGCCTCCATTTCGACGTGAATAATTTTGATGTGGATGGCTACGCGCCCGGTTTTGCCATGGGCACAGGAAGCGCTTTTAACAGAACACCCAAAACGGACGAAGAAACCTATGCACAGGTGGATTTGACGATGGAGGTGGATGCAGGCCCGCTCAAGTCAATTAAAACCGGCGCTAAATTTTCCGATCACAATACCACCAGTCGTCGCTTTGAGTTTACCCAAGGGAATTTCACCAACGTCTTCGATCAATACGCGGGGACTGTTGAGGTGGGTTCCGGCCAGATTTTTGATATCCAGCGTGTTGATGCCGATGCCGCCAAAACCTGGGCAAAAGCGACTATCACTGGTGAAACTGAAGACCTGGGTGCCTACAGCGAAATCGATGAGGCCAATTTTTCGCTCTACCTCATGGGCCAATTCGATGTTGAAGCGGTGCGCGGTAATCTGGGATTGCGCTACATCAATACCGATGCCACCTCGACCTATTATCTCCAGGGGCAAAGGGCCGAGTCTGATGCCAGTTACTCCGAGGTTTTACCCAGCCTGAACCTGGTAATGGATCTGAGCGAGGATGTATTGCTGCGCGCCTCGGCGGCCAAGGTATTGGCTCGCCCGCAGTACGTGGATATGTACGTGAACCCCAACGTGACAGGCACCAACGATGACCTGCCCAATAACCAGAATTGGATTGTGGGCAATATTGGTCTCAAACCTTTTGTTGGCAACCAGTTTGACATTGGGCTTGAATGGTACTTCGCAGAGGGCTCACTGTTGTCGGCTGCTGTGTTCAATAAAGAAATTAAAAACTTTGTGACCTTTCGGAATTCAACCGCGAGCTCGGCGGAAATTCCCTTTCCATTGACTGGTGATGAAGCTGAATTTGGTTGGACTGTGCAGCAAAAAGAAAATGGTCGCTCAGGATCTGTGTCCGGCTTTGAGCTGCAATACCAACAGGATTACGGCAACGGCTTTGGTAGCTTATTGAACTACACCTACACAGATACCAGTACCGAAAAGGACACCTTTGCCGATCAAAACACCCTGCTGAGCGACAGCTCAAAGCACGCCTACAACATCACCGGTTATTACGAAGGCGATGTGTTCCAGGTGCGCCTGGCCTACAACTGGCGCAGTGAATATATGCTGCGTGAAGTGGGTGCCTACGGCAATCGCCTGCATGAGGACTATGGTTCGTTGGATCTGAGTGCGGCCTGGTTTATGACCGATAGCCTGACGCTCAAGCTGGATGTGAACAACCTGCTGGAAGAGGGGAACAAGCAGTTTGGCAACAACAACTTTTACACCAATGAGTCCGGCTTTGTGCGCGATTTCCCGCTCTATCAGTATGAGCTGGCGCGCCGTATCAACCTGGGGTTGAGCTTTAAGTTCTAGGTGGTAATGGGTATATTGAGCGGCCGCTGACATAGGGGGAGGCACCTGCCTCCCCCTATGACTTTTTGACCCGCTAGAGGAGTTACCCAGATGACCTTTAATGTGCGCCCGATTACCGGCGAAGACCATGGCAAATTGCGTTTTCGCAACCAAGTGGATTGCAACTACGCCAAAGACAAACATTTGTTGCCAGTGGCATTGGTAGATTTTCCGGCAGTCGCCGCGGATATGCCGATAGCTTTCGTGAAAAATGCCGAAACTGGACAATTTCAACCCGTGGCAGTAACGGGGTTGGTGCCCAACGAAAACCTGTTTATCGACAAGGGCGAGTGGACCAGTGTCTATGTGCCGCAAAGTCTTGCGATCTACCCTTTTACGCTCATTCTGGATCCCCAGGACACCAGCCGTTTTTTGATTGGCGTTGATCGGAATAGCGCCTTGATGAGTCAGACCGAGGGCGATTTGCTGATTGATGCAGAGGGCAATGAGAGTGAGATGTTAAAAGCCCGCAAGCAGCGGCTGGTTAATCTTCATCAGGCCAACCAGTTGACCCAGGCGTTTGTGCAGGCGTTGGTAGAACATGATTTGCTGGTAGAGCAGGGCATCACCGTCAAACTTCAGGATCAGGATCAACGCATTTCCGGGCTTTATCTGGTTGATGAAAAAAAACTGGCTGCGCTGAGTGACGAGGACTTTCTGGCCTTGCGTCGCCGTGGATTTATTTCAAGCATCTACGCTCACATCCTTTCCTTGCATCAGTTAGCCCGTTTGGCGCAGCGCAAATCCCAGCGTTAAATGGACGCTGCCTTTAGGGCCTAACCCCAGGTTCCAATCCCACCACCAGACGGCCGATACTTGATGCATTCCGGTGGTGGTCTCTGATCTTTTTATGCTGAGCACTGGTTGACAACGTTGTCTCATTGGCCTAATCTGATGCTGGTTCGGGCCGATAGGCCTATGAGCCCTAGCAATCGATGTTGTCTCAATCATGGTCTCCTTCTTGGTTGATGCCCTGCGGGGCATCAACGTTTTTTTGAGTGGGGCAGGCCCAGGGAGTTGAGCGAAGATCGCGATTTTTTTGATGAGGAAACCTATGGCCACTGCGCCCGACAAAGCTAACAAACGGCCTTTATACCTGGGGGTGGATGGTGGGGGCAGCAAGTGTCGCGCCATTATCCTGGATGCCGATAGGCGTCACCTGGGCACTGGTCTGGGTGGGCCAGCAAATCCGTTACATGGGCTTGAGCAGGCGCTCAACTCCATTGTGAATGCCACCGATGCCGCCCTTGCCGATGCGGGTTTACCTCGGGATAGCAAAAACGAATTGATTGCAGGACTGGGATTGGCGGGTGTCAATTTGCCCAGCTTGTTTGAACAGGTAAAAAACTGGCATCACCCGTTTGCGCAGTGTTTTCTCACTACAGACTTGCATATTGCCTGCCTGGGTGCGCATCGCGGTGAAGAGGGGGCGGTTATCGTCTCCGGCACAGGTTCCTGCGGCTACGCGCAGGTGAACGGCAAGTCCACCATTGTCGGTGCTCACGGCTTTCCGTTTGGTGACAAGGGCAGCGGCGCCTGGATGGGATTGGAAGCCATCAAGGCGGTGTTGCTTGCCTCCGATGAACTTGGTCCGCCCACCCGTCTGACACAACTCATGGCAGATGACTTGGGTGTGGAAGGCGTGATGATCGTTGATAAATTTGCGGGTGCAGGTTCAAGTGAATATGCGCGTTTGTCGGCGCTGGTGTTGCGGGCCGCTGAAATGGGTGACGCAGTTGCTCTGTCAATTGTGAATGAGGGCGCTGCCTATCTCGATGCGGTTGCCGAAAAACTTTGGCAAACCGGTGTCAAGCGTATGTCTTTAATTGGTGGCCTGGGTCAAGTGCTCAAACCCTGGTTGGCGCCAGCAACTGTGGCGGGATTGTCGGAGCCGCTGATGCAACCCGAGTTCGGCGCTGTGTATTTTGCCCAGCAAGAGTATGCGAGTTTTTACAAGCCCCAAGCTACCCAACAATAACGGAGACAGTCCATGACCAGTGCGAACCCGGCCAGCGATATGCGTCGCAGTAGTGTGATTCCCATGGCCATAGTGGCCGGTTTGTTTTTTATTCTGGGTTTTGCCACCTGGTTAAATGGCTCACTCATGCCTTACCTGGAGTTGGTGCTCAAACTTACACCCTTTCAAGCGTCGTTTATTTTATTTTCGTTTTATATCGCGGTAACGGTTTTCGCGTTGCCTTCGGCTTGGGTGATTCGCCGGGTGGGTTACAAAAACGGCATGGCGCTGGGGATGCTGGGCATGGCCCTGGCGGCGTTTATGTTTATTCCAGCGGCCAAAACCCAGTGGTTTGGTTTGTTTTTGTTTGCCCAATTTATGATGGGTGCCAGCCAAACACTGTTGCAAACTGCGGTGAATCCCTATGTGGTAAAAATTGGCCCGGAAGCGTCGGCGGCAGCACGCATCAGCATCATGGGCATTTTGAATAAATCCGCAGGTGTGATAGCACCAAGTGTGTTCGCGGCTTTAATTTTGTCTGGCATGAGCGACTATTCGACCCAGGCGCCCACGCAAGCTGAAATCGATATCCTGGCCAACAATCTGGTGATGCCTTACATAGGCATGGGTTTATTTATTGCCTGTCTCGCCCTGGCGGTGCGTTTTTCGCCGCTGCCCGAACTGGCGTTGGAAAAAGAAGCCGAATCCAGCAGCTCGCAATTTGCAGTCTTGCGCTTTCCGCATCTGGTGTTGGGTGTGATTGCGCTGTTTTTGTACGTAGGCGTTGAAGTAATTGCGGGCGACACCATTGGCTCCTACGGGCGCAGTGTTGGTTACGAAGGCTATGCCACACTCACTTCCTACACCATGGCATTTATGGTGTTGGGTTATACCTTGGGCATTGCTTTGATTCCGCGCGTGATTTCCCAAGAGCGGGCCCTGATGCTGTCGGCGGTTTTGGGTATTGTGTTGAGTCTTGCGATTGTTATGGGTGATAACACGTCATCCGGTTTCGCTGAGCTGCTGCAACCCTTTGGTTTTCCTTCTTTGCCAAATACGGTGTTTTTCCTTGCGCTGCTTGGGCTTGCCAACGCCATTGTGTGGCCGGCCATTTGGCCCATGGCTCTACGCGGTTTGGGTGCTATGACCAGCACTGCCTCAGCATTGTTGATTATGGCCATTGCCGGTGGGGCTATTCTGCCGGTGGTGCTGGGTGGTTTGGCGATGATTGAGGGTGTGGGGCGTCAGGGTGCCTATGGGGTTTTGATTCCTGCTTACGCCTTTATCTTTTTCTACGCGGTGAAAGGCCACAAAATAAAAACCTGGCGTTAAACCGCCATCGGAGTGATGTGTGCAAAAACAACGCTTCCTCGCTTTGGATGTAATGCGCGGGCTGACGCTCGCGCTGATGATTCTGGTTAACACCCCCGGCTCCTGGAGCCATGTTTACCCACCGCTGTTGCATGCCGATTGGCATGGCGTCACGCCCACGGATTTTATTTTTCCGTTCTTCCTGTTTATGGTGGGGGCGGCCATGGTGTTTGCGGGTAAATCCCTTGCGGCACTTTCTGCCTCGGCGCGCGCGCTAAAAATACTTCGTCGTACGCTGTTGATTTTTTTAATCGGCGTTTTGCTGAATTGGTTCCCCTTTACCCAAAGCCTCGCGGACTTGCGTATCCCCGGTGTGTTACAGCGTATTGCGCTGGCCTATTTTTTTGCCGCCTGGATAGTGCTTTATTTTCCAGCGCTCTGGCGCTATCTAACCCTCGCCGCTTTATTGTTCGGCTACTGGGCGCTACTGCTGCTGGTGCCAGACCCCTACGGCCTTGAAGCCTCGCTGGTGCGCCAGGTGGATTTGGCCCTGCTGGGAGAAGCCCATTTGTGGCAGGGCAAGGGTTTGGCTTTTGATCCGGAAGGCATTCTCAGCACACTGCCGTCGATTGCCAGTGTGCTTTTTGGTTATGAAGTCACGCGCTTTTTGATGAGCTCGCCCAACCGCGCGCTTGCCCAATGGCAGCTGCTGGGGGCAGGGTTGGTGTTGTGTGTTGCCGGTGTTGTGTGGCACAGCGTTTTTCCGCTTAACAAATACCTTTGGACAAGTTCATTTGTGTTGCTCACCTCTGGCGTGGCGATTCTGGTGTTGCTGGCGTTAGCGCGGCTGGAAGCCCTGGCGTTGATGCGCAAACCCTTTAGCGCGCTGCAAATGTTGGGGGAAAATCCATTATTTATCTATGCACTGTCTATTCTTTGGGCCAATACTTTGTGGTTGATTCCCATAGGAAATACATCTGCCTATCAGTTCAGTTTCGAATTCCTGTCGCGCTTCGCCAGCCCTATGAATGCATCCTTGATGTTTGCATTATTAAATGTCGCACTCTTGTGGCTGGTGGCTTGGTGGCTGGATCGCCGGAAGATTGTTATTGCGTTGTAGTGGAGAGTGAAAGGCCGGGAGCCTATACCCCGCTGGGATGCGCCGTGAATACATCCCTGTAGGCTCGGGCGCAGCATCCATGCTGCGCACGATCCCAG
>CBFGWO010000019.1:0-30346 GCA_965652595.1 uncultured Cellvibrio sp.
AAATTATCGCGGTCATAGCGAGCGCCGAGGCGGAAACGCCAATCGCCCGTGGAAAATTCCTGGTCCGCATAGAGCGCGTAATTGACTTCGGATTGTTGATAGCGGCTATCCATCGATTCGGGCGTCAGCTCTATGTAGCGCCGCTCAGGATCGGGGCGGAAATCGTCGCTATCGTAGGTGTAGATTTTCCAAGGTTCTGTGAGGTCGAGCTGGTAGTTCAAGTCTAGTTGGGTAACGCGCAAGCCGGTCGATAAGCGGCCCAGGGAGTTGTCCGAAAACAAGTCCAGCTGCCAGCCCGTCTCCTGCTCCGCAGCGCGGATGTTGAGCAGATTTTCTCGCGCTCGAATCTGATCGGCAGGCGTGCCTACCGGGAACTCTTCTGGATAAGCCTCACCGATGCGGCTGCGGGTATCAAAATTTCGGTAATAAATCTGATTCACCAGTTCGGCATCGCTGCCGATCAGGCGCGACCAGGTAAGCCCTAGAAGAGCGTTATCCGTTTTGCTGCGCGCCAGTTCCACATCGGGATAAACGCCGGGCTCTTCCTCGTCGGTAGCGATGACGTTTTCCATATCGCGGGTGTATTCCTCGGGCGCGTAAATGGCGAGGAACTGCACTTTGTCCTGCGGCGATACTTGTGTCGATGTTTTGAGGATCACGTCGGTCAGCTTGGGAGTGCCGATATCTTCCTCACCAATCGCCTCAAACAGCCAGCCGAAATTGTAGGTTCGTGCTGAAAATAAAACAGAAGTGTTGTCATGAAAACGGCTGGGGCCGTCGTACCCCACCTCTACACCCGCCAAATCCAAGCGCGCGGAATAGGCCGCGCTATCGGGATTGCCCTCCGCTACTTCGAGCTTGAGCAGCGAGCCCGCCTTGCCACCGTAGGCGGAACTCCAGCCACCGGGCTGAAATTCGGCGGAGCCTATGACATTGGGGGCAAACACTGAATAGCGGCCGCCGCCATCGACTTCATCCGCCTCACCAAAACTTTCGCTGAAGTGCACCAGCTTGTCGAAGGGAATACCGTCCACCAGAATCAGATTGTCGCGCGGCCCAGCGCCGCGCACATTAAAGCTGGAAAACTCGCCGTCGGAAAACACACCGGGCAGACCGTCCAGCGCGCGCAACACATCGCCGCCACTGCCGGCCGCACTGCGCAGTTCTTCGCGGTCCACCAGGCTGGTGCCCACGGAGCTCAGTGGATCAGTACCTATGATCCTGCCCACGACCACCATCTCTTCAAAATTTTGTCGTTGGGGCAGCAGGTCCACCTTCAGGTTGGTGGTCTTATCGTCGACCAGGCGCACGCTGGGCAGACGCACTGCCTGATACCCTGGGCGGCTCACCTGGATCTCATAGAGCCCAGCCGGCAAGCCTTCCGACAGGGTGCGGCCATCATCGCCAACGCTCAACGCTTGCGCCGGCCCCTGCCGTGGAATTAAAGAGACCTGCGCGTCGCTCACTGGTCGCTGGGTCTGCGCATCCACTATGCGGACGCGAACCTTACCTGTATCGGCGTATGCATAAGGCAGCACACCTACGGTCAACACGAGCGATCCGAACCACAAAACCCACCGATGCATACACATAATTAATCCTTAAAAAGAAAGAGGAACTCACTATACGCAGGGGGACCATTCGTGAGCTCAACCACATGCACCAACGGTCAGAATTTTGCAGATTTGGTCGATCCGCCGTTCATGAACAAACCCGACCGCTCGTGTAATAAAGTTAGTTTTGTCACGCCGAAAGGCCATAATGGCGCGTCCTGATCGGAGGGGAGCTCGATGATCAACGGTACTGTGCTGGGCGTTGCGCCTATGAAGACCAGCTTGTTGGTCATTGGCGGTGTTATCAGTGTGTTTTGCACCCTTGTTGAACCGCAAGTGTCCGCAGGTCTTTCGCTACTGCCACGCTTTGCCTTCTGGGTGTCCCACGTGGGTGTGGCGCTGCTGGGCATTTTATTGGCGAGCCTGATCCTTAGCCGCTGCTGGCCTCGTCGTCCGCTATCGCTGTTCGTGACTATTGGTCTCACGGGTATGCTCGGAACCCTCTTGGCAACACCGGGCCTACTCCTGGTGGAGCAGTTCTTCCCGGAGGAAATCGATCAGGAATGGTTGGATGTCTTCGGTGAGCGCGGCTGGTGGCAAGCGCTGCTGGCGGAGTATCTGCAGGTACTGCCAAAGCTTCTACCTACCTGGTACTTGGTCAATCTACCGCTGCTGTTCAATAAGCCGGTGCTGCATCATCTGCCGACGAATGAAGGCCCGGACGAACCTCCGCCGGGTGAGCAGGCCCAGCGCGAGGAAGAGCTGCGGCAAAGGCGCGAGCAGCTTTACGAGAAACTGCCGGAGGTTATAGGTCGGGACATAGTGGCTATCTCTTCCGACTTGCACTATCTGAACGTGCATACCCTGCTCGGCAAATTTCTCGTGTTGGGCAGTTTGAAGCATTACGTGGAGGCGTTTGGCGACGAAGGCGTTCTTGTGCACCGATCCAATTGGGTCGCCAAACACCATGTAGTGAAAGTGCGCACGTCCGGCGAAGAAGCCTACTGTCTTATGTCCAATGGTCTGAAGGTGCCGATCAGCCGCAGCAGGAAAAAACAGGTGAAAGCCATATTCGGCGATTTTGTGCATGCGTCTCAGGAGCGGCGACTGACGCTGGTGAAGTAGGCTGTCTTTTTTAGCCAGTGGCCGCCTTATGGCTAACATCCGTTCTTGGTGACTGCTAGACTACGCGCCCTTTGCTCCTTCCCTTCTGTAGTCACTTTCTCGGATATATTCCTGGCATGACGATTCGCCAAACTATTGGTGCCGCCTTGGTGCGCAACCTCAAACCCGGCCTGGTATTGCAGGCGTTTGCGCTACTGATCTTGGCGGTCTACTTTTGGGTGCCTGCGTCCCAGCCGCTCTTTGCCCTGGTGGCGCGTTGGAAGGCGGACTACGGCTTTGCCTACTCCTTTGCCTCAACGGCCTTCTTCGGTGGCTTGGTGCCCTTTGTCTATCTCTGGTGGAGCGGTGCATTTAGCGGGCGCAATATCACCTGGGTGTTGGGCTTTTACCTGCTGTTTTGGGGCATTAAAGGCATGGAAGTGGATTTTTTCTACCGCTTGCAGGCGGGATGGTTTGGCACCGGCAATGACTGGCAAACCCTGGCTACCAAGGTGGCGGTGGATCAATTTCTTTACAGTGCGCTCTGGGCTGCGCCCGGCATTACCCTTCTCTATTTGTGGATGGAATTGGATTGGAGCCTGTCGCGCTGGTGGCAGGCGATGGATCGGCAGTTTTTGTGCGTAAAAATGCCCACGGTGATTTTATCTAATTGGTTGGTGTGGATTCCGGCGGTCTCGGTGGTTTATGCCATGCCCGCTGATCTGCAAATTCCCTTGTTCAATCTGGTGTTGTGTTTTTGGGTGTTGATGTTGTCGGTATTGAATCGGCGCGACATTCGGCCACAAGCGGTGTGACTATTCTTCTTCACCAAGCTGCGCCTGGGTAATTTCCACCAGGGTTGCCAAGCCTTCGCCGCGTAGACGGTCCATGAGTTTCGCCAGGCGCTCCACGTCCATCGCATCCAGCTGCTCGCCGTGGGTAAAGGTCAATCGGCCCTTGGCCACCAGTTGGCGCACATAGTCGGGGCGCACTTTCAGACGCTCGGCGGTTTGGGTGATAGAGAGCAGTTGTTGAAGCATAAGCTGGCCGAAAACGGGGATGTGTGGTTGGGCACTATGCCACAGCCGGGCGATTTTGAAATGTCTGTGCCATAATTCCGGCCTAGTCCCCACCCATTTCCTAAGGCCCAGTTATGAGCAGTCGTGGTGTTCTCTATACAGTGTCCGCCCCCTCGGGAGCCGGTAAGACCAGCCTGGTCAAAGCGCTGGTGGAGTCAAATCCCGAAGTCTGTGTATCCATCTCCCACACCACCCGCCCCATACGTCCCGGTGAAAAAGATGGGGTGAATTATCACTTTGTCGATCATGCGGCCTTTGAGCAGATGCTCGAAGACGGCGCTTTTCTGGAATACGCGCGGGTTTTCGGTAACCTCTATGGCACTTCCCAGCGCTGGGTGGAGGCGACCCTGGCCCAGGGGATGGATGTGATCCTGGAGATTGACTGGCAGGGTGCCGCCCAGGTGCGTAAGTTGATGCCGGGTACTGTTAGCCTGTTTATTCTGCCGCCTTCCCTTGCCAGCCTACGCCAGCGTTTGACCGGGCGTGGCACCGACGACCCGGCAGTGATAGAGGCGCGCATGAATGAGGCCATCAACGAAATGTCCCATTATGTGGAAGCGGATTACCTGATCATCAACGATGACTTTACCGTCGCCCTGGCCCAGTTCCAGGCGCTGATCACCAGCCAGCACCTGCGCCAGGATCATCAGGTGCTGCGCCACCGGGCGTTGCTGGAGGCGCTGCTGAACAGCGATGGCCCACAGTCTGCCTGATTTGTGTACAATGCATGCCCCTTCGGGCTTGGCCCGCACCTCGAATGCGGCGCATAATGACCCTTGCTTGAATTTATCCCTATTGCAGCAACATCCATTTTGAGTAGCGAATTTTATGGCACGTATCACTGTTGAAGATTGTCTGGATCATGTTGACAACCGTTTTGAGCTGGTGATGGTGGGCAGCAAGCGCGCCCGTCAATTGGCTATTGGTGGCAAGGAACCCCATGTTCCCGCCGAGAACGACAAGCCCACGGTTATTGCCCTGCGAGAAATCGAAGAGGGCTTTATCGACGCCAGCATCCTGCTGGAAAAAGACACATTGCCCCAGCCCAAGCCGGAGCCCAGCTACGAAAGCGAAATGTGATGCCTGCCAGGGCCGCTGTCGCGGCCCTTGATTTCGGAGTCATGCGTTGCAAACCATAGAGGCACTGAGTCACCGACTGTCGTCTTACCTCGAGCCGGGCCAGATCAACCTGGTCAAGCGCGCCTACTATTACGCCGAGCAGGCCCATGACGGCCAAAAGCGCCGCTCCGGCGAAGCCTATATCACCCATCCCCTGGCGGTAGCCGATATCCTTGCCCAAATGCACATGGATCATCAAAGCCTGATGGCCGCCATGCTGCACGATGTTATTGAAGATACCGGTATCAGCAAAAAAGCCATTGCCAAACAATTTGGCGATTCTGTGGCTGACTTGGTAGATGGCGTTAGTAAACTGACGCAGTTTGAGTTTGAATCCCACGCCGAAAAGCAGGCAGAGAATTTCCAAAAAATGGCCTTGGCCATGGCCAATGATCTGCGCGTGATATTGGTAAAACTCGCCGACCGTTTACATAACATGCGCACCCTGGGCGCCATGCCGCCAGAGAAAAAGCGCCGCATCGCCAAGGAAACCCTGGAGATCTATGCCCCCATTGCCCACCGTTTGGGTATGAACGATTTACGCATGGAATTTGAGGATCGCGGTTTCTACGCGATGTATCCCCTGCGCGCCACTCGCTTGCAGGCTGCGCTCAAAACCGCGCGCGGCAACCGCAAGGAGCTGGTGGAACAAATCCAAACCTCGATCGAAAAGCGCCTGCAGCGGGAAAGCCTCACCGCCGTGGTGATTGGCCGCGAAAAGCATTTGTTCAGCATCTACGAAAAGATGCGGCAGAAGAAAAAAGACTTTAAAGAAATCATGGACGTTTACGCTTTCCGCATCATCGTGGACAGCGTCGATGCCTGCTACCGCGCCTTGGGTGTGGTGCACAACCTCTACAAGCCGGTGGCTGGTGAGTTCAAAGATTACATCGCCATTCCCAAGGCCAATGGCTACCAGTCGCTGCACACGGTACTGGTGGGAATGCACGGCGTACCTATCGAGGTGCAAATTCGTACCAAGGAAATGGACGAGATGGCCAACAACGGCATTGCCGCTCACTTTCTTTACAAGGCCAACAGCGATGAAAGCCTGAGCGCCAGCCACAACCGCGCCCGGCAGTGGGTGCAGGGGCTGCTGGAGATGCAGCGCCGCGCCGGTGACTCGCTTGAGTTTATCGAAAATGTGAAGATCGACCTCTTCCCTGATGAGGTCTACGTGTTTACGCCCAAGGGCAAAATCGTGGAACTGCCCCATGGCGCCACGCCGGTGGATTTTGCCTACGCGGTGCACACGGATATCGGCAACGCCTGTGTCGCCTGTCGGGTCAATGGGCGTCTCGCGCCCCTGTCCCAGCCGCTGCAAAGCGGACAGAAGGTCACCATCATTACCGCCCAGGGCGCCCAGCCCAATCCGCACTGGCTGAATTTTGCTGTCTCGGGTAAGGCGCGCAGCGCTATTCGCCACTACCTCAAAAACCAGCGCCATCACCAATCGGTGGCTCTGGGGCGGCGCATGCTGGGCCGCGCCCTGGCGGATATTCACCTGGATATGGATCGCCTGGAAGAGCAGCAGCTGCAAAAGCTGTTGCAGCTCACTCAGATGGAAACCCTGGAAGACCTGCTGGAGGATATCGGCCTGGGCAACCGCATAGCCTATGCTGTGGCCAAGCTGCTCAAGCCGGACGCCGAGGTTAAAACCAAGGGCGGCAGTATTTATTCACCGCTCACCATTGATTCCTCTGAGGGCATGCTGATTACCTTTGCCCGCTGTTGTCGCCCGATTCCCGGCGACCCCATTATCGGCCATATCAGCTCGGGCAAGGGCCTGGTGATTCACCAGGATACCTGCCGCAATATCGCCGAAATTCGCAACAACCCGGAAAAAATCAGCCAGGTCAGCTGGGCGCCCAGCGTCAGCGGCGAGTTCCTGGTGGATGTACGCGTAGAGGTGGAATCCGAGCGCGGCATTATCGCCACCCTGGCCACGCGCATTACCGAGCAGGGCGCCAGCATTGAGCACATCAATGTGCAGGAGCGGGATGCGCACAACAGTGTGATTCACCTGTGTATCGGCGTACACAACCGGGTGCACCTGGCCAATATCATGCGCCGTATCCGCAACATGAGCTTTGTCATCCGCATCAACCGCAGCAAGAACTGATCCCGTCCGTTTGTATAGCCCTTCGACATCGCCCCGTTTATACTCGGCCCTTTTCGCCTTCGGCTCGCTTAGAACCCATTTTTGGTATTGAGCATTTTTGGAACGCACACTTATGACCAACAAAGCCATTATTCACACCGCCCAAGCCCCCGCTGCCATAGGCACCTACTCCCAGGCGATCAAGGTGAATAACACCACCTATCTCTCCGGCCAGATTCCTCTGGACCCGGTTACCATGACCCTGGTGGACGGCGACTTTGCCGCCCAGGCCCATCAGGTGTTTAAAAATCTGCAAGCCGTGTGCGAAGCTGCCAACGGCAGCCTGGCGGATATCGTCAAACTCAATATCTACCTCACTGACCTGGCTAACTTCCCGGTCGTGAACGAGGTGATGGCGCACTACTTCAAGGAGCCCTATCCGGCGCGCGCTGCCATAGGTATCAGTCAACTGCCCAAGGGCGCTTTGATTGAGGCTGATGGGGTGATGGTGGTGTAGTTTCTCCCCGCTTGTCGGGCGTAGTTTGGAGGAGGTTATGGTCACCCGAGTTACGCTCAGATTCCTAACTGCAACAACGCTCTGGTTTGCGCTTGCAGCAAGCCACTCGAGCCTCGCCCATGTGGACATCAACCCAGTCGATGTACAAGTGAATGATTGGTTGGTGTCTCTGGGCACGCAGCGCGACAGTGTTCAGCACGCTTTTGATAGCCCGGAGCGCTTTAACTTCCGCTGGGTTCCCGCCACACGTAAGGGCATTCGCCTCGACCAGCTCAACACCGAGCAGCGACATGCCTTGAGCCACATTTTCAAAACGGTGTTAAGCGAAGAGGGCGAGCGCAAACTGGACGCCATTATCGCCACCGAAGCCGCGCTCGCGGTGATGACCAAGGCGCCTGAATACCGTAATCCCGGCAAATACTACACCAGCGTTTTTGGCCGTCCGGGGCAGGGGCACTGGGGCATGCGTTTTGAAGGGCACCATCTTTCGGTAAACCTGACGTTTGATGGCGCCAGGTTGATTTCCGGCACGCCCTTGTTTCTGGGGGCCAATCCGGAAACTATCGAAGTCGGGCCGGACAAGGGCTTGCGCGCCCTGAAGGCCGAGGTAGACGAAGCCAGAAAGCTGTTTGATTTGCTCTCCGCCGAGCAAAAAGCCAAGGCCGCTGGCAGTGAAGAGTGGTTCCCCGGATTTTTAACCGACGCTGGTAGCCGTCGCGCCAGTCTGGGCAAGCCAGCGGGTATTCCTGCCGGCGAACTGAATGACGCCCAGCAGGCGCAATTGCGTAAATTGATCGCCGCCTATGTCACCACCTTGCACGAGACCTTCGCGCAGGGCTATCTGCAAAAAATCCTGGAAACAGATTGGCCCCAGATGCATTTTTTCTGGCGCGGCGATGCCGCTGCTGGCAAGAATTTCTACTACCGGATTGCGGGTAAACGGCTCTTTATTGAACAGGACGCCCACGCGGGCGCCACCCATATCCATGCCATCTGGCGCGATGTGGAAAATGACTTTGGTGGCTTGTAGCTGACTTCTGGTTAACGACTTTGGTTGTGGATTCCGCTTGCGGGGTTTGGCAAATCGGTGATGGTTCCTGCCGCCAGTTCGCCCGCGAGCCCAATGCTTTCGTGCAGTGTGGGATGAGCGTGAATCGTCAGCGCCAGATCTTCGACGTTGGCTCCCAGCTCAATCGCCAGTGACAATTCTCCGAGCAGCTCTCCTGCATTAATGCCCACAATGCCCGCGCCCAGAAGTTGTTCGGTGTGCGCGTGGTAAATCAGTTTGGTTTTACCTTCGCTGCGATTGGCGCCCAGCGCGCGACCATTGGCAGTCCAGGGGTAGGTAGCCGTTTTGATGTCGATGCCTTGTTGTTTGGCTTCTTTCTCCGTAAGGCCGGTCCAGGCGATTTCCGGATTGGTATAGGCAATGGAAGGAATGATCCGGGGGTTGAACTCCCGCGTGTGACCAGCGATGACTTCCGCCGCCACGTGCCCTTGATGACTGGCTTTGTGTGCCAGCATAGGTTGGCCAACGATATCGCCCACCGCAAAGATATGCGACACATTGGTTTGCTGTAGCGGGTTGACTGCAATAAAACCCCGTTGATCAATCTCCACACCTGCCTTGTCGGCGCCGACAAGCTGGCCGTTGGGTATGCGTCCGACAGCAACCAGAATAGCGTCGAACTCTTGTGCTGCTTTTGGGCTGCCATCGCGGGCGTCTGAGAAGCCGACCTGCAGCCCTGATTCTTGCGGCACCACAGTCTCCACCCGCGTGGATAACAATAGCTTGAAGCGATCCTTGTTGTAGCGGGTGTAGACGGATACCAGGTCTTTGTCGGCGGCGGGAATCAGTTGCTCGGCAAATTCGGCGATGGTGACTTGGCTGCCCAAGGCTTGATAGACGGTGGCCATTTCCAGGCCGATGATGCCGCCGCCGATAATCAGCAAGCGCGCGGGAATTTCGTTTAACTCCAGCGCGCGTGTCGAATCCCATATGCGCGCGTCTTGCGGCATAAAGGGCAGTTTCACGCTCGAAGAGCCAGCGGCGATGATGGCGTAGTCGAAATCAACCAGGGATTCACCCTCAGCCGTTTTTACGCGCAATTGGTGGGCACTTGTGAATTCGCCGTGTCCCTGCACAACCCGAATCTTGCGGCCCTTGGCCATACCGGCGATACCTTGGGTTAGCTTGTTAACCACCTGCTGTTTGAATTGGCGAATCTGGACCAGATCCATGTTGGGTGGAGTGAACCTGAGACCTATCGCTTCGGCTTCCTGCGCTTCGTGGATAACCTGTGCGACGTGGAGCAAGGCCTTGGAGGGGATGCAGCCAACGTTCAAGCAAACGCCGCCGAGTTGTTGATGGCGCTCTACCAAGGTAACTTCCAGGCCCAGGTCGGCGGCGCGAAAGGCGGCGGCGTAGCCGCCTGGCCCGCCACCGAGCACCAGTAGCTGAGTTTTGAAGCTATGCGACATATGGCGAATCCTCGAATAGTTTGTCTATCTACTGATAGGTAGGCTAAGCCAATCTGGCGAGTCAAGTCAATTACCGCCTGCTGGGGTAGAATCCGACACCAACTAATCTGGACAGCGGGACGACAATGGGTGATACCGCGCAACAAATTATTGATCTGGCCGAAGACGCCATAGCCACCAAGGGTTATTCGGCGTTCAGTTTTCGCGAGATTGCAGCCTTGATGGGTATCAAGAGTGCAAGCATTCACTATCACTTTCCAACCAAGCCTCACCTGGGGTTGGCAGTGGCATCCCGCTATCGGCAAGGCTATGCGGCGGCACTGGCGGACATAGATGCTCAGGATCTGACCCCGGAAGCGGCCTTGGCAAGCTTGGTAAATATTTACCGCCAGCAGCTGGGTAACGGCGAGCGTATGTCGGTGTGCATGATGCTGGCGGCCGAGATCAAACTGTTGCCCGTTGAGATTCAACAAGAGATGCAGGCCTTTTATGCGCTGAATATCGACTGGTTGCAGCATCTGGTGCAGCGTTGCCAGCCAACTTGGCTCCCTGCTGAATCCCGAGTGCTTGCCTGCCAACTTTTTGCGCTGCTGCAAGGCGCCCTGATGGGTGCCAAAACCCAAGGCTCACCGGAGTATTTTGAGCGGGCTGTGGTAGCTCTCGCCAAGCTATGGCCTCAATAGGTGGTTTGGCGGTGAAATAATGAACGCGAGCCGATATAATCGCCACCCCTGCGCGCTAGCCGTTCGTTAAGCCGGGGTTTTGTCCTCTTTGCCGTCATTTCGGCCCCTTGGAGCCTTCAATGTCCGACCGTATTGCCCAGGTAACCCGCAACACCCTGGAAACCAAAATCAGCGTCAGTCTCAATTTGGACGGCGCGGGCAAGGGTGTATTCAACACCGGCGTTCCCTTTCTTGAACACATGATGGATCAGATTGCCCGTCACGGCATGATTGATCTGGATGTCACCTGCGATGGCGATACCCACATTGACGATCACCATTCGGTGGAAGACATAGGCATCACCATCGGCCAGGCCATTGCCAAAGCGGTGGGCGACAAAAAGGGTATTCGCCGCTACGGCCACGCCTATGTGCCCCTGGACGAAGCCTTGTCGCGGGTGGTGATCGACTTTTCTG
Organism: uncultured Cellvibrio sp.; assembly: GCA_965652595.1. Classification (GTDB taxonomy): domain Bacteria; phylum Pseudomonadota; class Gammaproteobacteria; order Pseudomonadales; family Cellvibrionaceae; genus Cellvibrio. Next base: position 11,094 of record CBFGWO010000019.1, read on the forward strand.
GCCGCCCCGGTTTGGAGATGCACATCCCCTTTACCCAAAAGCGCATCGGTCAGTTTGATACCGAATTGTTCTGGGAGTTTTTCCAGGGCTTCGTCAACCACGCGGGCGTTACCCTGCACGTGGATAATCTACGTGGCCACAACGCTCACCACCAGATAGAAACGGTGTTCAAGGCGTTTGGTCGCGCGCTGCGCATGGCGCTGGAACATGATCCGCGCATGGCGGGCATCATGCCGTCCACCAAAGGCACGCTGTAAAAGCGATAGAACTGAACCTCTCGCCGGGTGCGGGAGGTTCTTTGTAATTCTCCTCTCGACCCGATTTTATGAGTACATCAACACTCGCTGTTATTGACTATGGCATGGGCAACCTTCACTCGGTTGCCAGCGCCCTCAAGCACGTCTCTCCCGACCTGGATGTGAAAGTCACCGCCGATCCGACCCAGGTGGCCGCAGCCGATCGAGTGATTTTTCCCGGCGTCGGTGCCATTCGCGATTGCATGGCCGAAATCAAACGCCTGGGTTTTGATCAACTGCTGCGCGAACAAATTGCCACGGGCAAGCCTGTGTTGGGTATTTGCGTGGGCATGCAGGCGCTGATGGATCACAGCGAAGAAAATGAGGGCGTGGATTGCATCGGTATTCTGCCCGGCCAGGTAAAATTTTTTGGCGAGCACCACAAGGACGCCCAGGGCAATCCGCTAAAAGTACCCCACATGGGCTGGAACCAGGTGCATCACAATGACCACCCGCTGTGGGCCAATATTCCCCAGGATGCGCGTTTTTATTTTGTGCACAGCTACTACATTCACGCGGACGATTCCGCGTTGGTAACGGCGACCTGCGACTACGCTGTGCAATTTCACGCGGCGCTGGCGCGCGATAATTTATTCGCGGTGCAATTCCACCCGGAAAAAAGTCACACCGCGGGATTGCAGTTGTTAAAAAATTTTTTGCATTGGAATGGTCGCGTTTAGTTATTTTATTTGGTCAGGTGCCTCTAGGTAGGTATCGGGTGACGGTGTAAGCACTTCTGAAAACGCATGAATACATCCCTGTAGCTCCCTCGCGTCGTCCTTGACGCGAGGGTTTCAGAAGTGCTTACACCGCCACCCTCAGTGCTAACCAACTTGCACCAGATTTTTAAAGAGATTTTTATATGTTAGTGATCCCCGCAATTGATTTAAAAGATGGTCAGTGTGTGCGCCTGCGTCAGGGTTTGATGGATGATTCCACGGTGTTTTCCGACGATCCTGTGGCCATGGCCAAGCAGTGGGTTGATCAGGGTTGCCGTCGTTTGCACTTGGTGGATTTGAATGGCGCCTTTGAAGGCAAGCCAATCAATGGTGGTGTGGTCACGGCCATTGCCAAAGCCTATCCCGGCTTGCCGATTCAAATCGGCGGCGGTATTCGCAGTGCGGAGACCATCGAGCATTATCTGAATGCGGGTGTGGAGTATGTGATTATCGGCACCAAGGCGGTGAAAGAGCCGTCGTTTGTCACGGCTATGTGCAAACAATTTCCCGGTCACATTATTGTGGGGCTGGACGCGAAAGACGGTTGGGTGGCTACCGATGGTTGGGCTGAAGTGTCCAATGTGCAGGCGAGTGAGCTGGCCAAGCGTTTTGAGCAGGACGGTGTGAGCAGTATTGTGTACACCGATATCGCGCGCGACGGCATGATGCAGGGCGTGAATGTGCAGGCGACTGTCGCTATGGCTCAGGCGTCCAGTATTCCGGTGATCGCTTCGGGTGGGATTACCAATATGGATGACATTCGCGCGCTGAAAGCAGAAGCCCACAAAGGCATTGTTGGTGCGATTACCGGTCGTGCAATTTACGAAGGCACGCTCACCATGGCAGAGGCCCAGGCTTACTGCGACGCAAATTGATCTGCGGATTTACTTATGGCTCTCGCAAAACGCATTATTCCCTGTCTCGATGTTGATAACGGTCGTGTTGTCAAAGGCGTGCAGTTCCTTGACATCCGCGATGCGGGTGATCCGGTGGAAGTGGCGAAACGCTACAACGAGGAGGGCGCGGACGAAATTACGTTTCTCGATATCACCGCCACCCACGAAGGGCGCGACACCACAGTTCATACCGTCGAAAAAATTGCGGCGGAAGTTTTTATCCCGCTGACAGTAGGCGGCGGTATCCGCACCCTGGATGATATTCGCACCATGCTCAATGCGGGCGCGGATAAGGTGAGCATCAATTCCGCCGCTGTGTTTAATCCGGATTTTGTTAAAGCGGCCTCGGATCGCTTTGGTGCCCAGTGCATAGTGGTGGCGATTGATGCAAAAAAAGTCAGCGCTGAAAACCAAAGCCCGCGTTGGGAAATTTTTACCCACGGCGGTCGCAAACCCACGGGTATTGATGCCGTGGCCTGGGCGGCAAAAATGGCCGAGTTTGGCGCGGGAGAAATTCTGCTCACCAGCATGGATGGCGACGGTACTAAAAAAGGCTACGATCTGGGAGTGACCCGCGCCATCAGCGATGCGGTGCCGATTCCGGTGATTGCCTCAGGCGGTGTCGGCAATCTGCAGCATCTCGTGGATGGCGTCCTGCAAGGGCGAGCGGATGCGGTCTTGGCAGCGAGCATTTTCCACTTTCGCGAATACACCATTCCCCAGGCCAAGCAGTTCATGGCGGCGCAGGGTATCGAGATGCGGCTTTAGTGAGACAGAGGGTTTTTGCTAAGAAACAAAAAGGGCTCCGGTTGGAGCCCTTTTGTTAAGGGGGCGTCAAGTCTTGGCGGCGGTTAAGCAGCTCGGTATTGTCTTAGTGCAGCTAAGATTTTTGGTTCGGAGGCGCAAATAAAGTCGATAAATTCTCCCACTCCGACTTCAGCGTCCGCACGGTTATCAAATGGGCCGATATCCACACCCTCGCGGGTGCTGTAATACCAGTAGCCCTCCTTTTGCAGAAAGCGACCGTTGCGTGACGGAACGCTGCCGTGTTCACCTGCTCTGTTGGTCATAATGCTAGTCCTGTTAACTAAGCGCTAGGCTCATTAAACCTCCAAGACTCACAGGCCTGACGTTTTTGCTGCTTGGCCTGAGGGCTTGGTGATTTCACAAAAACCACGGCCCGATTATAAGCGCACACTCGTTTTAATGGATAGATCGAGTTGGCATGTGCTTATTCAATATTCATAACCAAAGCGTTCGCTGGGTAGATTTTCGCTGGATAGGTTATCGGCGCTGGGTACCTGGGTATTTACGCGGCGCCAGAGCAACACCGGTGGGGCGGGGCAAGCCATTGCCACAGGACGAGGGGGTTTCAGCAGCTTCGAGGTCTTCACCAGTCGAACATTGTAGGTTGCCAACAAGGCAGGCAGTTCCTGAAGTGCTTCGAGGGTTTCGGGGTAGGGATGGCCTATGGCCAGCGCCCGTCCCCGGCGCTGCGCCAGAGCAAGGGCCTTATGAAGTTGTTGAGTGATGTGCGCTGAATTGCGTTGATTGTCGAGGAAAATGTCGCGTTTTGTGCCGGGAACCTGCCATAACCGCGCAGTCTGCAAGGCCAGACTCCGGGCGCTGGTGCGGCTATCCACGAAATAGAGTTTTCGCTCCATCAGCGTCCGCATTAACCAGTTCATGGGGGCCAATTCTTCGGTTAACTGGCTGCCCATATGATTATTCAGGCCTCGCGCTTGAGGGAGATCCTGAAGCATGGCGTTGAGATGCGCGCCAAACTCCGCTTCGCTCAGATCACTTTCCAGTGCGCCTGGCCCCAGCGGTAAATCCCGGCTGTTGCTCATGGGGGCGTGGATCATCACCTCTTTATCGAGGCTGGCGGCAAGTTCTGCCAGATCTCTGCCGTGAGGCGTGAAGGGTAGTATGGCCAGGGTAAGATCCCCCGGGAACTCAACCAGCTGGCGGCCTATCTGGGCGTTGTAGCCCAGATCGTCGATCACAATCGCCAGCTCAGCTGCCTGAATTGGCGCCGCGACCGAGCAGCAAAACAGAAGGGCACAGCTAAATCTGCTCTTCACTTGGCTCGGTCAAATTCGGTTGGGGCGCCGGGGATTGTTGGCGAAAGATGTGCAATCCTTTGAGCAGATTGACGGCTTCCTGTAGCTGGTTGTCGCCGGGGGCCTCTGCGGAGCGCTCCTGTTGGCGGCTGCGGCTATCACTTTCCGATCCGCCATTGCGATTGCGCAAATGGCCGCTGAGATCGGCTTCTGTTGGGGTGGCGCCAGCGCGAATGGCTTTGACTTCAGCGCGCTCCACTACCACATCCGGCTCTATGCCCTGGGCTTGTATAGAGCGTCCACTGGGTGTGAAGTAGAGCGCCGTGGTGAGTTTGACCGCCTTTTCTTCCGTAATTGGAATCACGGTTTGTACTGAGCCCTTGCCAAAGCTGCGGGTGCCCATGATCACTGCACGTTTGTGGTCCTGTAAGGCGCCCGCGACTATCTCAGAGGCGGAGGCGGAGCCTTCGTTGATCAGCACCACCAGTGGTAGCCCCTGGGTGATATCGCCCGGGTTGGCCTGGTAGCGGGTGTTGCTGTTTTCGATGCGACCTTCCGTATAGACCACCAATCCAGCATCGAGAAATGCGTCGGCAACCTCCACGGAAGCTTGCAGGACACCACCCGGGTTGTTGCGCAGGTCAAGCACAATTCCCTTTATTTGCGGGTGCTTGACCATCTGCTCGGTGATGCGGCGCATCAAATCCTTGCCACTGTCCAGTTGGAATTGAGCCATGCGTACATAGAGGTAATCTTTATCAATCAAGCGAGTGCGTACGCTCTGAACCTTAATGATGTCTCTCTCAATGGTCACCTCAAAGGGCTTTTCCACGCCGGAGCGGAGTATATGCATGCGGAGCTTGCTGCCTTTGGGGCCGCGCATCATATCCACCGCCTGATTGATACTCATACCTTTTACCGGTTTATCGTCCAGGCGCATGATCAGATCGCCTGCTTCTATGCCTGCTCTCTGCGCGGGCGTGCCGTCGATAGGGGAGATGACCTTGATGAAGCCATTCTCGAGGCCAATTTCCACACCTACACCGCCAAATTCTCCCGTGGTATTAACTTGAAGATTTTCATAGGCGGTCTTGTCGAGGTAGGAGGAGTGGGGGTCCAGCTCGGTCAGCATGCCTTTAATGGCATATTCAAGCAGCTGGCTATCGCTGACTTCATCGATATAGCCGTTGCGAATGTGATCAAAAACCCGGGTAAAAGTGCGGAGATCCTCCAGTGGTAGCGGAGCCTGGGCTTTCTCGGCGGGCTCGGCCGCGAGGCCGGGCGCGAGGGCCAGCAACGACAATACTCCCAGGGCACAGAGTGGAGTTCGTAGGTGGGTGAGCATGGAGTTCTCCTGCAAGCCGAGCAGATCGGCATTTTTTACAAGGCGGAGCCTAAAAAGTTGTGTAGGTTAAGCTGGTTGAGGGAACTTGCCCAGCGGCCGGGCGTGAAAAAACAGGGTGTCAACATGGTTTCAGGCTCTCGCCAACCAGACGCCCGGATCTGTGGGTTGGCCCTGATGGCGAATTTCAAAGTACAGGCCCATTTGCTGCTGGCCACCGGTATTGCCCACCCTGGCGATGGTTTCGCCTGCGTTTACCCAGTCGCCCGTGGCTTTAAGCAGGTTTTGGTTATGCGCATAGAGGCTCAGGTAGCCTTCGCCGTGATCAATGATCATCAATAACCCATGCCCGCGAAAATAATCGGCAAATACCACGCGCCCGGCGTGAATGGCCACCACAGTTTCTCCGGCTGCGGCGCCGATCAACAGGCCATTCCAGCGGGTTTGGCCCTCCAGTCTGGGGCTGCCAAAGCGCGACAAAATTCGCCCCTTGGTGGGCCAGGGCATCAAACCCTTGCGCGTTGAGAAGTTGTCGCCTTCTTGCGCTGGCGAGATCTTGCTGGCTGCCAGTGCAACTTCTTTCACAAGACGCTGAAGACGGGCTTTGTCTTCCTGCATTTGGTGCAGTTCCGCGTCTTTACCCTCGAGGGTTGCATTTAAACGGGCAAGTGTTTGTTGGCGCGAACGCTGGCGCTGTTGCAGGCTTTTTTGCTGGTCGGTGAGTGTGCTTTGTTGTTGAATCAGCGCACTGCGTTGGGCGAGTATGCGCGGTTCCAGCTGCGCCAGTTGATCGAGCGTTGCCTGGTAGCGATCCAACTTGTTCTGCTGGTAATGCATTAGTCGTTCGTGATAGCCCAGCAGGCGCGCCAGTCTTTCGGGGGATTCCTGATTGAGCAACAGCTTCATTTGGCTCTGCTGGCCCATCTGATAGGCGCCGCGCAGTTGATCGCTTATATGCTGTTGCTGTTCCTGCTTGGCTTGTTGCAGTTGCGTGCGTTCAGTTTCGAGTTTTTTGAGTTCCTGATTTTGCTGCTTCAGCTGGTTTTGAATGCGTTCAATATTTTTGAGCAGCTCACCCATATCCGATTCAGTGCGTTCAAGCTCCTCTTGCAGGTTTGATCGCGAGTCGCGGATGCTTTTCAGTTCCCGTTGCAGCGTTTCGATATTCTCTTGCAGGCGTTTTATGTCGGCTTCCTGATCCGCAAAAGCCACACCCGCGACCAGGAGCGCGGTGGCGATCAAGGCGCGGGCGAATGTGCGAATAGCTGACGTCATGGCGGGTATTCCAAGGCGAGCGGTTAGCGAAGCTTACCCGAGATTGACCAGGTTGCGACCGGTCATTTCCTTGGGCTGGGGAATAGCCATCAGGTGCAGCATGGTCGGCGCCACATCCGCAAGTGACCCCCCGTCAGTGAGACTGGCCTGCCGCTGACTGAAGAAAATTAAGGGCACAGGCAGCGTTGAGTGCTGGGTATGTGGCTGGCCGGTTTCCTCGTCGAACATTTCTTCCACGTTGCCGTGGTCGGCAGTGATCAGGGCTTCGCCACCAACCTTTTCCACTGCTGCCAACACCTTGCCCAGGCACACATCAATCGCCTCTACGGCTTTTACTGCTGCGTCGAACAGGCCGGAATGGCCCACCATGTCGCAGTTGGCGTAGTTGCAAATGATCGCGTCATATTTGCCCGACTCAATGGCCTCGACCAGCTTTTCGGTGACTTCGGGCGCGCTCATTTCCGGTTTTAAGTCGTAAGTTGCTACCTGGGGTGAGGGCACCAGGATGCGATCCTCACCTGGGTAAACCACTTCGTTGCCGCCGTTAAAGAAGAAGGTTACGTGGGCGTATTTTTCGGTTTCGGCGATGCGCAACTGGGTTTTGCCCAGGCCGGCAATATATTCGCCAAAGGAGTTGCTTAAATCCTCGGGCGGGTAGGCAATGGGCGCTTTGATATTGGAGGCGTACTCGGTGGTTTGCACAAAGTGGGCGATCGCGGGGTGAGTGTCGCCGCGATCAAAGCCATCGAAGGTTTCGTCTATGAGGGCACGGGTAATTTCGCGCGCACGGTCGGGGCGAAAGTTCATAAAAATTACCGAGTCGCCATCGTTGATAGTGGCCACTTCTTCGTCTTCGCCGCAGATTACCGTAGCTTTGACAAACTCATCGTTTTCGCCGCGCTCGTAAGCGGCTTTCAAGCCTTCCACGGCGGTGAGGGCGTCATAGTCGGCATCGCCCGTGACCATGACGTCGTAGGCAGTTTTGACGCGATCCCAACGGTTGTCACGATCCAGTGCAAAGTAGCGGCCAACGATAGAGGCAACCCGGCCAGTACCCAGCTGCTTGAACAGGTCTTCCGCCTGTTGCAGCGAGCTTTCGGCACTGCGCGGCGGGGTGTCGCGACCATCGAGGAAAGCGTGCAGGAAGACGTTTTTGGCACCTCTCTGCACCGCCATTTTCATCATGGCGTAGATGTGATCCTGATGGCTGTGGACGCCGCCCTCGGACAGCAGACCGAGAATATGCACCGCCTTGTCGTTGGCGATGGCGCTGTCGATGGCTTTCACGTATTCGTGATTGGTAAAAAAGTCACCATCGCTGATGGATTTATTGATGCGGGTAAAGCTTTGGTAAACCACGCGCCCGGCACCAATGGTGGTGTGACCCACTTCAGAGTTGCCCATCTGGCCTTCGGGCAGCCCCACCGCCAAGCCCGAGGTGTCGATCAGGGTTCTGGGGCAGGTCTGCCAGAGCTTGTCGTACACGGGCGTGTTGGCCGCATAAACAGCGTTGTATTTGGTTTTTTCCGAGTAGCCGTAGCCGTCGAGGATCAATAAAACGATAGGTTTTTTTTGGGCAGTCATGCGTTAGAGTCGCTCTTGAATCGGAGAAGTGAATAACCAGCCGGATACAGGTGCAACACCTGGCTTCGCCTGTGCGGAATGACCGCCATTCTACCCGGTTGATGACCTGATCTCCATGTGGGCGCCTGTGATTATGGCTATGGCCGCGATTGCCCGGGCACTGAGCAATCGGAGCGCGATGGTGTATACTGCCGCCCAATTTTGTTCAGGGCAGGCTCCTATGGCTGCCGTAGACCGATTTCTGCAGGAAACCCCCAGTTGTGAATAACTTTATTGTCTTTATGGGCCAGGAGTGGATGCTTTTCGGCATGCTGATCATCCTGGGTTATGTCTTTTTGTGGCGCGAGCGCGTCAAGAGTGGCACCCCTGTGTCGGCCCATGAAGTCACTCGCCTGCTCAATTCAGACGCTGCGGTATTGCTGGATGTGCGCGATTCTGCGGAGTTCAAGGCGGGCCACATAGTCGGCGCCATCAATATTCCCTACGCCAAAATCAGTGCTGATCCGGGCCAGCTGGAGCCTCACAGATCGCGGATTATTGTTGTGGCGGACAAGATGGGCCAGCATGCTGGCGCTGTGGGCCGCAACCTGGCGCGCCAGGGTTACCAGGTGCGCCGTTTGGCGGGTGGTATAGCGGAATGGCAGGCGCAAAATCTGCCTTTGGTGAAATAACTTGGTCGACGTCATCGTTTACACCACCGCAGTCTGTCCTTACTGCGTTAACGCCAAGCGACTCCTGAGCGATAAAGGGATTCCTTTTAAGGAAGTGCGCGTGGATTTGGATCCGGCATTGCGACAGGAGGTTATGGCCAAAAGCCGTCAGCGTACTGTGCCTCAAATTTGGATTGGTGAGGTGCATGTGGGCGGTTTCACGGATCTTTGGGCGCTTGAAAAGAGCGGCAAACTGGATCAGTTGCTCAATCCCTGACACGCCTGTTACTACAAAATGTGTTTTTAATTTGATTGGATATCTCTCATGACTGAAGAAAATACGACTAACCCCGGTGAAGCCAGCGAACAAGCGGCCCCTAATTTTGCTATTCAACGTGTCTATCTCAAGGACTTGTCTTTTGAAACGCCCATGGGTGTAGAGGCTTTCCTAAAGCCCAAGCAGCCTAAAATCATGCAAGACCTGAATATCCAGGTAAGTCAACTGAATGATGGACTCACAGAAGTGGTTCTTTTGTTGACCGTTACCGCGACCGTTGACTCACGCACGGTGTTTTTGATTGAGGTTAAGCAGGCGGGTCTCTTTGCCTTCCAGGGCTTCGATCGCAATGTGTATACCCAGGTAGTGAATACAGCCTGCCCTCAGATTCTTTTTCCCTATGCGCGTGAGACCATTGACAGCGTGCTCAATCGCGGTGGTTTCCCACCCTTGATGTTACCGCCGATCAATTTTGATGCAGTCTTTGTCCAGGCGGTTCGCCAACAGGCGGAGTCGACGGGCGCAGCCGAACCGGCAACTGACGCAATTAATTAATCATCTAGCGGAGGCTTTGCTTCCGCTGTGTTTTTTGTTTGTGCCCACCCTCTCTGTACCGGGACGGGGCTGTAAAACCTGGCTGGTGATTTACGGAGTGCAGGATTATGTTTAACCTTTCCCGCAAAGATAAATCCCACGCCAGCCACATAGCGGCTATCGATCTCGGCTCCAACAGTTTCCACATGATTATTGCCCGCTGGGAAGATGATCAGCTGATTTTGCTGGATCGTCTGCGCGAACCTGTGCGCCTGGGTTGGGGTTTGGAAGCCGACGGCAGTCTCACCCAGGAGGCGCGTGACCGCGCCATGGTGTGTCTGGAAAAGTTCGGTGAAATTCTGCGTGCCTATCCCTCCCGCAGTGTGCGCATTGTGGGCACTAAAACCCTGCGCAGTATTGGCGATTCGCGTCAGTTCCTCAGCGATGCCCAAGCGCGCCTGGGGCACCCGGTTGAAATTATTTCGGGTGATGAAGAGGCGCGCTTGGTGTATCTGGGTGTTGCCCATTGCATAGCGCCCGTTGACGGCAAACGTATTGTGATCGATATCGGCGGCGGTAGTACCGAAGTGATTCTCGGGCAGGGTTTTAAACCCCTGCTCAAGGAAAGCTTAAGCATGGGCTGCGTCGCGATTGCCAAACGCTTTTTTTTCGAAGGCAAAGTCAGTGAAAAGGCCATCAAGAAGGCGCGTATCGCCTGTTTGCAGGAAGTGCAGCCTATTATTGAAACCTTTGTCGAACAGGGGTGGGATGAGGTGCTGGGTGCTTCCGGCACTATTAAAGCGGTTGCCAAGGTGTGTCTCGCCAATGGCTGGAGCGATGGTCGTATTACCGCCGACAGTCTCGAAAAAATTGTTCAACTCTATCGTCAGCAGGGCGCCACTGATTTAAAACTCAATGGTTTGGCGGAGGATCGTCAGTCGGTATTTCTCGGTGGCGTGTTGGTGCTACAGGCGCTGTTTGAGAGCCTGGGCTTAAAGATGATGCTGGCCGCTGATTGGGCGCTGCGCGAAGGCTTGCTTTACGATCTCAAAGGACGCCTGGAGAATCACGATATACGTCAGGCCAGTGTTGATGCTCTGGCCAAGCGCTTTCACGTAAACATGGAAAAGTCGACGCGAGTTGAACACACAGCGTTGATGCTGCTGGAGAAAGTTGCAGATGATTGGGGGCTAAGCACGGGCGACACCGGCAAACTATTGCGCTGGGCTGCACGCTTGTATGCGGTGGGTTTGGATATTTCTCATAACGACTACCACAAGCATTCGGCCTACATTGTGGAGCATGTTGATCTTGCTGGATGCTCGCGCGTGGAACAGTTGCAGCTTGCGGCCTTGGTATTGGCGCACCGCAAACGTTTTCCCGCCAAGGTTTTTCCGCTGGAGAATCAAGCGTTGGTGCAGCTCGCGATTTTGTTGCGCCTGGCGATTATCTTTCATCGCGGGCCGCGCAAAAATGGGTTGCCCGAGATGCGTTTGGTCGCCGATGATCAGGCGTTGAACCTCAATTTGCCTGCTACTTGGCTTGAGGCCAATCCGCTGACTGCCGCTGATCTTGAGGCGGAAAGTCGCTACCTGCAAGAAATTGGTTATGCTTTTTCCGTGGTTGGTATTTAGTGCTTTTACTGCCTGTTAACGCAGCACACTGCTATTGGCCGCCCAGCGGCTGAGCAGTATTGCCTGGGCGTCAATCGCCTCTTCTCCCTCTTGCGGGCTGAGAATTTCGTAGCTGCCGCTTTCCTGCAAAATCCAGGCGTGGGTGTTGTCGGCCAAATAGAGATGCAGATCCTCCAGGATCCTATCGCGAATTCTTTTCTGACGAATCGGAAAGCAGGTTTCAACCCGGTGGAACATGTTGCGCGACATCCAGTCTGCACTGGAGCACCAGAGTTCCGGGTTGCCGTTGTTTTCAAAATAAAATACTCGGCTGTGCTCCAAAAAACGCCCGATAATCGAGCGCACGCGAATATTTTCTGATAATCCCTCTACACCAGGTCGCAGTTGGCAGACACCGCGTACGATCAGGTCTATCTGTACGCCTGATTGGGATGCGCCATAAAGTTCATTTACCAGTTCTTCATCATAGAGCGCGTTCATTTTCGCAATAATACGTGCAGGTTTTCCCTGCTCGGCAGCCTCTTTTTCTGCGCGTATGCGTTTGATCATGCCCTTGTGCAAGGTAAAGGGCGCATAGAGCAGCGCATCCATCTTTGAGGCTTTGCCCAGGCTCGACAACTGCAAGAATACGCGATAAACATCGTCGCAAATCTCTTTGTCGCAGGTCATCAAACCATAATCGGTGTAGATCATGCTGGTTTTGGGGTGATAGTTGCCCGTACCCATATGCACGTAATAGCGCACTCTTTCCTGGTCTCGTCTGGCGACCAGCAGCATTTTGGCGTGGGTTTTGTAGCCAACTACACCGTAGATAACGTGAATGCCGTAACGCTGTAGTCTTTCGGCCAGCGCCACGTTTTGCTCTTCATCAAAGCGTGCACGTAACTCGATAATCGCCGTGACTTCTTTGCCCGCTTTGGCGGCTGCCACCAGCGCATCTACAACGGGCGAGTTGGAGCCTGTGCGGTATAGCGTTTGTTTAATGGCAAGCACATGGGGATCGTTGACAGCTTCGCGCAAAAAATCGACTACACATTGGAAAGAGTCGAAGGGGTGATGCAATAAAATATCCTGCTTCTGCAGAACCTCAAAATAGCTATTGCTGCGCTTGGGCAGCTTGGGCATGGATTGCACAAAAGGCGCAAAATAAAACTCAGGTGTCTTAACCAGGTCAAATAAATCGCTGAAGCGATTGAGGTTGACTGGGCCATTAATCCGATAAAGATCGCGCTCTTTGATTTCGCAGCGCTGCAATAAAAACTGTTCCAGCTCTGCCGGACAGGTATCGGCAATTTCGAGGCGCACTTCGTCGCCGTATTGGCGGTACACCAGCTCACCCTGTACGGCGCGCAGAAGGTCGTCAGTTTCTTCTTCGTCGAGAAAAATATCCGAGTTGCGTGTCAGGCGGAATTGATAGCTGTCGATCACCGTCATGCCGATAAAAATCTCAGCCATAAAGTGGTGAATGATTGACGAGACAAACGCAAATTCGCGCCCTTCGACGGCCAGGTCTGCGGGCAGTTCGATAATGTGCGGGATAGATCTGGGCACTTGTACTATGGCTCGACCGGAGTTGCGTCCAAAAGCATCTTTACCGCCCAGCTTGACGATAAAGTTGAGGCTCTTGTTGAGGATGCGCGGAAAAGGGTGTGCAGGGTCCAGTCCTATGGGGCTGAGTACTGGCAGTATGTCCGATTCGAAATAGCTCTTGAAATACTCTATTTGGCTTTGGTTCCATTCATCGCGGCGCAGAACTCGGACACCGTTTTCGCGCAACAGGGGCAAGATTTGCTGGTTGAGGATTTGATACTGCTCCTCGACCAGGCGATGGGCCCGCTCGGAAATTTCCTGCAGTGTCTGGGTTTGGTTTAAGCCGTCTGGGCCAACCGGTGTGGGTGCATTCAGTTCGATCATCTCCACCAGTCCGCCCACGCGCACCTCAAAAAACTCGTCCAGGTTGGTGGAAAAAATACACAGAAAGCGCAGTCGCTCCATGGGCGGCAGCGCTTGATTGTAAGCCTGGTAAAGTACCCGCTTGTTAAATTCCAGCAGGCTCAACTCGCGATTAAAAAAGGCATTAGACACCTTGGGCTCCCTGAGGGTTGAGCAGAAGAAGGCAGTGCAGAGAATATTGCGAAAATGTTACAGAATTAAGACGCTTCTGCTAGTTAACCCTAGCAGAGATATGGGCTTTTGCGCGCTGATCAAGCCCGCTGATGGCGGGCTTGGGAGGATCAATAAGAGGGGTTACTTGCAGCGGTAAACACCAAAGCTCTGCTCGCCGTTTTGCACCTCGGAAACCGGGACTATGGTGTCACCACCAAATTTGGCCGCCTCATTGCGTGCCATATTGCGCAGCTCAGTGGAAACCTTGTCAGCGCTGCGATCCACCGGACCAAGACTGGCGGTGATCTTAACGTTCACGGTGCGCAAGCGCTCACAAGCGTCTACTTGCGACATGTTGGTTACCGCAACGCGGCTACCTGCATCATCGACCTTTACCCAGGTGCAGGCACTGGCGAGACTAATCAGGGTTAGGGCAAATGCAATTTTTTTCATGGGTCATTCTCTCGCGGAGGCTGGGGATTGTTGGCGCCTACACTAATGCCTTGCTGTTGGGCTGGCAAGGTCTTGTTGCCAGGATTCTCCCCAAGAAATCACGGGCTCAGTCTGCGCGTGCGAAAAGCAAATCCCAAACGCCGTGGCCCAAGCGCTCACCGCGTTTTTCAAACTTTGTGATGGGGCGGTAGTCCGGGCGCGGGCAGTAGTCACCCTGGGTGGACAGGTTGAGAAATCCAGGTGCAACACTCATGATTTCGAGCATGTGTTCAGCGTAGTTTTGCCAGTCGGTGGCCATGTGAAAAACGCCATTGGGTAGCAGTTTGGTGCGCAGCTGCTGTACAAAGGCGGGCTGCACAATGCGCCGCTTGTGGTGCTTCTTTTTGTGCCAGGGGTCGGGAAAATACAACTGCAGACGATCAATGCTCTGGTCGGGGATGCAGTCTTCGAGCACGTCCATCGCGTCTGCCATATAAACGCGCAGATTGCGCAGCCCGGCTTTGCCAGCGGCGTTAATCAAGCGTCCTACACCCGGTGGATGAACTTCGATACCAATAAAGTCTTTATCCGGTTCCGCCTCCGCCATCGCCAGCAGTGAGTCGCCCATCCCAAAGCCAATTTCCAATACGCGCGGCGCTTGTCGGCCAAAGCAGCTGTCCAGGTCCAGCACGCCATTCTTGAGGCTGAGGCCGTATTCGGGCCACCAGCGTTCAAAAGCATTTTTCTGACCCAGGGTAATGCGCCCGGCGCGGATCACAAAGCTGCGGATGGACTTGGGTTTGAATTCGGGCTTGATCAGAAACTCGCCCTCGCCGCTGGCTTCCAGCTCGAGGTGATCGGTATTGCTTGAAGTCTGGGTCATGAATGTTGCCGCTTGGGATTGGGGTGGCGGATTCTAACTGCTTGCGCCCTCACCGCCAAACCCGTAGAAAAAAGACATAAAAAAAGCCGCACCAGGTGCGGCTTGTGTAGCGGGCGTCGGCTGGTCAGGCTTCCAGCATCATGGTTTTCACCTTGTTCATGGCATTTTTTTCCAGCTGGCGGATACGCTCAGCGGAAACACCGTATTCAGCAGCCAGGTCGTGCAGCGTGGCCTTGTCATCGTTCAGCCAGCGACGTTGCAGGATGGTGCGGCTGCGGTCATCCAGCTTTTCCAGCGCTAACTCCAAACCGTTGACATTGGTTTCTTCCCAGTTGGCATCTTCCAGCTGAGTGGCCGGGTCGTAGCGTTTGTCTTCCAGGTAATGGGCTGGTGCCACGTAACTGTCGTCATCATCGTCTTCGCCTGCATCAAAGGCGGCGTCGTAAGACGCGAGGCGGCCTTCCATTTCGCGCACCTGCTCAACACCCACGTTGAGATCCTGAGCCACGGCAGCGGCTTCGTCATTGGTCAACCAAGCCAGGCGCTTTTTGGCTCCGCGCAGATTGAAAAACAGCTTGCGCTGAGCTTTGGTGGTAGCGATTTTGACAATACGCCAGTTGCGCAGAATGAATTCGTGGATTTCAGCCTTGATCCAGTGCACGGCAAAGGACACCAGACGAACACCTTTTTCCGGGTTGAAGCGCTTGACGGCCTTCATCAAGCCGACATTGCCTTCCTGAATCAGATCGCCGAGGGGGAGTCCATAGCCGTTGTAGGAGCGGGCAATGTGCACTACAAAACGCAGATGGGCCATAACCAGCTTGCGTGCAGCGTCGAGGTTGCCGTTGTAGTAGAGATCTTCTGCCAGCTCTTGCTCTTGCTCGGCGGATAAAATGGAGAAGCTGCTAACCGCTTGCACATAGGCGTTCAGGTTTGCACCTGGGGCGAGGACGCCTATAGGTTGCAGACTTGTGCTCATGGTTTTACCTCCAGTCAGAATGTGTTCGAGTGTAGCACTTGCGGGCTTGGAGTGCCACGCCGCGTGAAAGTTCCGTTGGTTTGCTATTAAATTGATTTAAATCAGTTGGTTAGGTGAATTTTATAGGGTTTGTTGGCGACTGAAGTCGGGGTAAATTTGGGTTAATGCGGCTGAATCAGATGCAGGTGGCGCGTTACTGCCAGCCAGGCGCCGGTCAGGCCCAGGAAGCCCCCGGTCAGTACCAGTTGCAGGCTACCGATCAGTCCCAGGCCCCTGAGCTTGAATTGGCCTGCGTAAAGATCATTGAGCTGTTCGATAGGGTGATGGAGAAGCTCCAATCCCAGAGATAACAAGAGCGCCGCTAACAGGCCACCACCCAGGCCGTACCAGAGGCCGGAGTAAAGAAAAGGGCGGCGAACATAGGCATCGGTCGCGCCTACGAGTTTGGCGACCAGTATTTCCTCGCGCCGATTTTCGATCGCCAGGCGCAGGGTGTTGCCCACGATCAATACCAGCCCCAGCGCCAACAGGCTCGCCAGGCCTAGCACAAGTCGTTCTGCCAGCGACATTAGCTGCTCTAGTCGCTTGACCCATTGCATGTCGACACGTACGTCGGTCACGCCAGGCTCAACCGAGAGCTGCTGATGGAGTGTTTCTACAGAAGCGCCCGCTCGCGGTTGCACCAGGAGTACACCGGGCAAGGGGTTGTGGTCGAGGCTGTCAACCAAGCCGCCCAGTCCCGAGTATTCGCGGAACTCTGCCAGGGCTCCGGTTGGAGGGAGATAGTCTGCGCTGGCTACTGCTTCCATATTGCGCCATTTTTCGCTGAGCTTTTCGGCCTCGGCATCACTTAGCTTTTTATCGAGAAAAACCGAGATCTGGTTGGCATCCTCCCAGTTGCCGGTCAATTGCTGAAGATTGAGCAGACCCACCAGCAAGGCGGCTGGCAGGATCAGCGCGATGGCGACGACCAGCCAAGTCATCAGGCTGGCACCGGGGGTTCGCAAGAGTCGCAGGAGACTGTCGATGGCGCTGGTGCTGTGGTGGGCCAGCCAGGCGTCCATTCGGTCCAACAGGCGGGTTTTGCTTTGTACCGCGCCGCTCGGCCGTTCGGGTTTGCGAGCCATTACCAGATGACTCCATCGTGTACCAGCTGTCCCTGGGACAGGCCCAGCACCCGCTTATTCATTCGCTTGAGCAGCCCAAGATCGTGACTGGCGATCATCACGGTGACGCCAAACTCGCTAAATTGGGTGAAAAAATGCATGATTTCCGCCGAAAGCTCTGGATCTAGATTGCCCGTGGGCTCGTCTGCCAAGAGTAGGGCTGGTTTGTTGACCACCGCCCGAGCGATGCCCACCCGCTGCTGTTCACCCCCGGAGAGGGTAATCGGGTTCATCCGCTCTTTGTCCAGCAGTCCTACTTTGTCGAGCGAGGCGCGTACGCGCTTGCCAATCTCCTGGGGATTGGCGCCAGCCACTTGCAGTGGCAGCGCGACATTGTCGAAAACACTGCGATCAAACAGCAGCTGGTGGTTTTGAAAGACTACCCCTACGCGGCGACGGTAAAAGGGAATTTGTCCGTTGCTCAGGCGGTTGAGATTGCGGCCGTCGACAAAGATCTGGCCCTGGCTGGGCCGCTCCATCAACATAATCAGCTTCATCAGGGTACTTTTGCCCGCGCCCGAATGACCCGTGAGAAAGACCATTTCACCCTGGGCAACCTCGAAGTCTACCCGGGTTAGGGCATCAAACCCGTTGGGGTAGCGTTTGCTGACAGCGTCGAAACGAATCACCGGGAGAACAAGGCCTCAACAAAGGTTTCGGCGGTAAAGGGCTGTAGGTCGTCGATAGCTTCACCCACGCCGATAAAACGTACCGGCAGCCCCAGTTCCTTGCTGAGTGCAAAGATAACTCCACCCTTGGCGGTGCCATCCAGCTTGGTGAGCGCCAGGCCGGTGACGCCAGCCGCTTCGCTGAACTGACGTGCCTGGCTGATGGCGTTTTGGCCGGTGCCTGCGTCGAGTACCAACAGCACCTCATGGGGTGCGCTGACATCCAGCTTGGCCATCACCCGCTTCACCTTGGCCAATTCGTCCATCAGATGCGCTTTGTTGTGCAGGCGTCCGGCGGTGTCAGCAATCACTACGTCCATACCTCGGGACTGAGCCGCTTGCACCGCATCGTAAATGACCGAGGCGGAGTCGGCCCCCGTGTGCTGGGCAATCACCGGGATCTGGTTGCGTTCCCCCCAGACTTGCAGCTGCTCTACAGCGGCGGCGCGGAAGGTGTCGCCGGCTGCCAGCATGACTTTTTTACCGTCGTTTTGCAGGCGTTTGGCCAGCTTGCCGATGGTCGTGGTTTTGCCCACACCGTTAACCCCCACCACCAGAATCACAAAGGGCTGTTTGTCAGCCCGGATAACCAAAGGCTGCTCGACCGGCGTGAGCAGCTGGGTGAGTTGAAGGCGCAGTGCGGCATAGAGGGCTTCAGCGTCGGCGAGTTGCTTGCGCGAGACCTGTTCCGTGAGAGCGTTAATGATGTCGGTGGTGGCGGCTATGCCCACGTCAGCAACCAATAACTGGGTTTCCAGATCCTCCAGCAGCTCATCGTCAATGGTTTTGCGACCCAGAATAAGGTTGCCCAAGCCGGTGGCAAAGTTACTACTGGTACGGCTCAGGCCCTGTTTGATACGTGCAAATAGACCTGGTTTGGCAGGGTTGTCGGCGCCAGTTGTCGTTGGAGCATCTGCGCTGGAAGCGACAGGTTCGGCCGTATCCGGTGAGGGTGTTTCCGAGGTTTGGGCAGGGGCGTCGGGCTCGCTGCTGGGCTTGTCAGATTTTTTGAAAAGATTGAACAGCATAGGGGTGATCTGTGTGAAGTCAGCAATGGGGTGGGGGTGCTCAGCGAAAGGCGCTATCCTACCACTTCTTCCGGTTGCGAGAGAGTGACATCCT
Organism: uncultured Cellvibrio sp.; assembly: GCA_965652595.1. Lineage (GTDB taxonomy): Bacteria > Pseudomonadota > Gammaproteobacteria > Pseudomonadales > Cellvibrionaceae > Cellvibrio. The sequence continues at coordinate 29,720 of CBFGWO010000019.1, forward strand.
TTGAAACCCCAGGCTTTGAAATCCCAGGCTTTGACATCCAAGGTTCAGCCAGCCCGCCCCGCAGCGTCCAATCAGCTGCGTATCATCGGCGGCAAGTGGCGCGGCCGCAAACTGCGTTTTCCTTCGATAGATGGCTTGCGGCCCACCGGTGATCGCATCCGCGAAACCCTGTTTAACTGGTTGGCGCCGGAGATTCAGGGTGCCCGCTGTCTGGATGTTTATGCGGGCTCCGGCGCTTTGGGGTTGGAGGCTCTCTCCCGTGGCGCGGGCCATGTCTCTTTGCTGGAAAAGGATGCTCAGGCGATCAGATCCCTGCGCGAGCATGTCCAATTACTGGGCGCCGAGTCCGGGGTCGAACTGGGCCATACAGATAGCCTGGCGTTTTTGCAGCGGGGCAATCAGGCGGAGCCTTTTGATGTGGTGTTTGTGGATCCGCCCTTCAGCGCGAATCTTTGGCAGCAAACCCTGGATGCGCTGGAAGCAGGTGGCTGGCTCGCGGATTCGGCCAGCATTTATTTGGAGTTAGGCGTAAAGGATGAGGTGCAACTGCCCGTCAATTGGGTGCTGCACCGGGATAAACGGGCGGGGCAGGTGAGCTATCGGCTTTATTATCGCGAGGCTCCCTAA
>CBFGWO010000020.1:0-30199 GCA_965652595.1 uncultured Cellvibrio sp.
GCCACTGATCCCTCTGTCGCTCTGGATGTCACAGCATCTGTTTGGCTGTGGCGCTATGAGTGTGCACTTCATGGCCTGATTGCGCTGCTTAACCTGTGGGTGCTTTGGCCCTGGGGGTGGGCAGCTCGGGTGCTGGCGGGTCTGTTGGCCTTGGGCTTGATGGTGCATCTGCTCTACCGAGCGCGGCTTCGCAGACGTGTTTCGGGGCGACTGAGTTATGCCGCTGGTCGTTGGGCTTGGCAGCAGGGCGCGGTAACAGAATCCCTGACCCCCAGGGGAGAATTCCTTGTCTGGCCCTGGTTGATCATTTTGCGCTTTGGTGTCGATGGCAAGCGCCGTTCTCGCACCCTGGTGCTTTTTCCGGATTCAGCGAATGCAGACGACTTGCGTCGGCTGCGCGTGCTCTTGCTGAGTCGCGCCGCGCGCAGTTAGTTTGTTTTAATCGCGCCCTTGTTTTGGCATAGTCACCTTCATCACCCCACCGCGATAAAGCCCCAGGTAAATCACCGTGCGATTCTGCTCGGTACGCGCCAACAGGCTGCGAACACCGCCAAAGAGTGAAGTGCTCGGGTGTTGATGCTGTTTCCAACTTGCGCCGCCATCCTGAGAAACCTCAAAAATCAAGGGTTGTGGATCGTCCCAATTTTTGTCCCAACCAGCGGTGTAGAGAATACTGTCATCCTCCGGGTCCAGCGCCACATTAAAGTAAAAACGGTAGTCCACGTCGCCTATCAAGGTGGTCCAGGTATCGCCATTGTCGTCACTGTTTAATACGCCGCCCTCGCCGGAAACCAGGACCCGGTTGGGCTTGTTGGGATCGAACACAATGCCGTAGATCACCGCCGGGCTGGGGAGTAAATCCGGAAAATCGGTTAGCTCGCTGGTATCGAGCGAATAGCGACGCAATACCATTTGTTCCAGCGCATTTTGGCCGCCGTACCAAATCTCATTGGTGGCCGGGTTGCGTTTGACGATGGTTTTGCGTTGGCCAAAACCCTGCCATTCGCCGGTGAGAATCTGCCAACTGCGCCCCTTGTCATAGGAGGCCGCCAAGACTTCAATGCCTGTGCCGTAAAGCGCTTTGTTGTCCGGGTCGTAGTGCAGGCCGTGAATGGCTTCGTTGTTCTCGTCGCCGCCAAAGTTGTGTGCTATGTCCTGCCAGCTGCCGCCGGCGTTGGTGGTTTCGGTGAGTTTATACACGGGCATATCTGTGCCGGTTTCGTAGGTGGAAACCAGCCAGTGATTTTGGTCAATAATCGCGATATCGAGAATTTCCCGCTGGCTGAGCCCCAGGGATTGCCACTGCCCACTGGTGGGGTTGCGGCGATAGATGCCCGTATCTGTGCCGGCCAGCAAGGTGTCGCCCTGGGCGTAGAGCCGGGTGATGATGCGACCGGACAAACCATCGTGTTGATAACTGATCAGGTTTTTCCGGTCGGGATCAAAGCGGTCACTGCCGCAGGCGCTAACCAGTAGCGCGGCCAGGCTAATAACGAGCCAGTGAGATAACAAAAAAGTGCGTAAGGGCTGCATGGTGTGACTCCGTCTTTATTGAAATTTTAGACGGCATGAGTATGCGAGTGCGCCAATCCCAAAGTCGTAAAAAATTGTACTCGGGTGCGCGCTGATTACGCTTTACTTACCACCACATCCTGCGCGGCAAAATTGGTGGGCACCAAAATGGTGTCGCGTGCAATGGAGGATTTTTGTGGATAGTCGAGTGAGAAGTGCAGGCCGCGACTTTCCTTGCGCTCGTGGGCTGAACGAATAATTAATTCTGCCACCGTCGCCAGGTTGCGCAACTCGATCAAATCGCCGCTGACTTTGTAGTTGCTGTAGTATTCGGCGATTTCTTTTTGCAGCAATTTAATTCGGTGGGTGGCGCGCTCCAGGCGCTTGTGGGTGCGCACTATGCCTACGTAGTCCCACATAAAACGACGCAGTTCGTCCCAGTTGTGCGAGATGACCACGTCTTCGTCCGAGTCGGTCACGCGCGATTCGTCCCAGGCCGGTGATTGTTCCGGGTCGGGAATCTGCACCAGGTGCGCGAGTATGTGCTCCGCCGCAGATTGGGCGTACACAATACATTCCAGCAGCGAATTGCTCGCCATGCGGTTGGCACCGTGCAAACCGGTGAAGGAGGTTTCGCCAATTGCATAGAGGTGTTGCAAATCGGTTTGGCCATTGCGGTCGACCACCACCCCGCCGCAGGTGTAGTGAGCGGCGGGTACCACGGGTATTGGCTCTTTGGTGATGTCGATGCCAAATTCCAGGCAGCGGGCTTTAACCGTGGGAAAGTGTTCGCTGATAAATTCCGGCGACTTATGGCTGATGTCCAGATACACAAAATCGCATCCCAGGCGTTTGATTTCGTGGTCAATGGCGCGCGCTACTATGTCGCGCGGTGCAAGTTCGGCGCGCTCGTCAAAACGCGGCATAAAACGCTCACCGCTCGGTAGCCGCAGGTAGGCACCTTCACCGCGCAGCGCTTCGGTAATCAAAAAGTTTTTTGCCTTGGGGTGGTAAAGGCAGGTGGGGTGAAACTGGTTGAACTCCATGTTGGCCACCCGACAGCCCGCGCGCCAGGCCATGGCGATGCCGTCGCCGCTGGCACTGTCCGGGTTGCTCGAATAGAGATACACCTTGCTCGCCCCGCCCGTGGCCAGCACCACTACCTTGGCCTGAAAAACATGCACTTGGTCAGCCTGGCTATCCAGCGCATAGGCACCGGTGCAGCGCAGTTTGCGTGAACCAGCGTCGGCCTGGCTGATCAGGTTGACGGCAATGTGATGCTCGAAAATATCGATATTGGGCTGGTGCAAGGCGCGGTCAATCAGGCTGGAATGCACCGCCTGGCCGGTGGCATCGGCGCTGTGAATGATACGCCTGTGGCTGTGGCCGCCCTCTTGAGTGAGGTGGTAGTCATCGCTACCGGTTTCTTTGGTAAAACTCACACCCTGTTGGATCAGCCATTCAATGGCCCCCTTGCTACGCTCCACGGTAAAGCGCACCGCATCCTCGTGGCAAAGCCCTGCGCCAGCAACAAGGGTGTCGGCGACATGGGCGTCGATGGAATCCTGGTCGTCGAGCACGGCGGCTATGCCACCTTGGGCGTACCAGGTGGAGCCGACGTTGGCGGCACTTTTGCTAAGTACCGCGACACGCGCGTGTTGCGCCAGGTGCAGTGCCAGGGTCAGGCCGGCGGCGCCGGAGCCGATAATCAGTACGTCGTGACTAAAATGGTTGCTCATCAACAGTATCCCTAAGTCAGGGGAGGGCCGGGTTTTACGCTGGCGCCGGGGTTGCGCAGTATATACAAGCCCAAGACCAGGCTGACAGCCCCAAAGCCAGCGATCCGCTCAGGCTGCAAATCGGTATAATCCCGGAACTTTTGCGACAGGCGGTCAGTCTATCGAGCTGTCAATAATGTGGGGTTATGTGCCGAGCGCATAACCGATAAACAGGCTATATATACGCATGGGCTCACTTGCAAGTGCTACACAACAGCCAGTAAAAGAATCCGGTGTCGACAAGCTCGGCACCCTTGGGGGCATTCGAAGAATGACAGAGGAATTGGCACCCGATGCCGATCAGCAACTGGTTGAGCGTGTACAAAAGGGCGACAAACGCGCCTTTGATCTGTTGGTTATTAAATACCAGCACAAGATTTTGGCCATTATCAGCCGCTTTATCCGCGACCACGCCGAGGTGCAGGACGTGGCCCAGGACGCCTTTATCAAGGCCTACCGGGCCCTGCCCAATTTTCGCGGCGACAGCGCCTTTTATACCTGGATGTACCGCATCGCCATTAATACCGCCAAAAACTACCTGGTAGCGCGCAATCGCCGTCCGCCCGCCAGCGACGTGGATGTGGACGATGCGGAGTTCTACTCCGGCAACGAAGCGATGAAGGAGATGAACACCCCGGAGCACAACCTGCTGCGGGACGAGTTGCAAGCCACCATTGATCAGGCCATTCGCGATCTGCCGGAAGATTTGCGCACCGCCGTTACCTTGCGGGAAATGGAGGGGCTGAGCTATGAGGATATCGCCAGTATCATGGATTGCCCCGTGGGTACGGTGCGCTCGCGCATCTTTCGCGCGCGGGAGGCTATAGATAAGCGAATCCAGCCGCTGCTGGAGGGCATGTAGCCAATTGGCGCAAAGGGGGCGTTAACGCTCCTTAACGAATTTTGGCGCTGGGTTGAACCTTTGGCGGAGGCGCCGGTCTTCTAGACAGGCCGCTGTATAGAGCGGGATTTCAACCCTCAGGTTTTGACTGTTTCACTGTTGTTTGTTCACGATTTTTAACGCGATTTTCAAAAGGGTAGAGCGACCTATGGCAGAGCAACAAACACCCCAGTCCCTGGCCGAATCCTTATCGGCACTGGTCGATAACCAGGCTTCGGAGCTGGAGTTGCAGCGCATCCTCAAGGCCAGCCAGACGGATATCGAGGTCAAGGCTACCTGGGCGCGCTATCAGGTGATCAGTGCCGGTGTGCGTCGTGATTTGCCCAGCTTTGAAATGTCCGATTTTGCTGCCCGTGTCAGCGCCGCCATAGATGCTGAACCTGCTGCTTCCGCTGTACCCGAATCTTCCCAGCAACAAACGTCAAAGCCCCATTGGTGGCAAAATGTCGCCCGCTTTGCGGTTGCCGCTTCGGTGGCCGGAGGCGTGGTGCTCTTTGCGCAAAACCCCGCCATCGTTAATCAGCCCGCTGATTTGACCGCCGACACTCAGGTGGGTGAGCCTGTCGCACCTGCGGCTATTCCGTCCGGCTACCATGGTCAGGCGCTTTCCTTGCGTACTGTGGGTTTGCAGCAGGGGCCAGAAGGGCGTCAGCAGGAAAGTCGTAATCTGGTGTTTGTACCCCGTGAGGCTATGGCAGCAACAGCCAATGCCAGACCTTCGCTGGAGGCCCAGGAAGAGGTGCGCGAATACCTGATGCAGCTTATCGAATCCCATGCTGATAACGCGGCGCTCAACAGCAGCCAGGGTATGTTGCCCTTTGCCCGCACGACCTTTGTTGTCGAAGAGTAGTTTATGGCCCAAGTAACCTGGCGCCGCAGTTTGTGCGTCCTGCTGGCATCCCTGCTGGCTCACACGGCCTGGGCTGAGGTCGATACTCCCGCCAGCGGTCTTCAATCCCTTTTTGCCAAAATGTCTCGTGTGTCCCACAGCCTCAATTATCGGGGCTCTTTCACCTATGAGTATTTCAACAGTCCGCTATTGCAAAGCTTTCGCGTTTCCCATTGGGTCGCGGATCAGGTGGAGTACGAGCGCCTTGAATACCTCAATGGCCCGGAACGGGAGGTGGTGCGCTCGGGTCAGCAGCTCGATTGCCTGACGCCGGGCGATCAACTGCTGCAGGGTCGTTTGACCCGTATGGGCTCACGCCTCGAACAGCTGGACAATTTTTACCAGGTCAAGGTGTTGTACGAGGAGCGGGTCGCTGGCCGGGCGGCGACGCGGCTGCAAGTGGCGCCGAGAGACAACTTTCGTCACGGGTTTCTGTTGAGTGTGGATCAGGAAACTGGCTTGGTGCTCAGCTCGCTGATGGTTGACGCCAGCGGTAGGGTGCTGGAGCGCTACCAGTTTATCGAGCTGGAAATTCTGCCGGATGCCAGTGAGTTGGCACAGCAACCGCCTGCTCCCCGCCAGCGTCAGGCTAAAGCGAGCCCGGGTGACTGCAACCAGACAGAAGTGGGCGAGCCGAACACCTGGCAGCTCAGCTGGGTACCGCCCGGTTTTGTATTTGCCGGACAACAAAAGACCCAGGCAAGCCGGGATATGCTGATGTACACCGACGGCATGACAACTTTCTCGGTATTTATTGAGCCCACTGAGGCAGCACTGCCGGAACTGGTGGGCCACAGAGGCGCGACCCTGGCTCTGATGAGCCGCTTGACGAAAGATCAGGAGCTCTACCGGGTAACGGTTGTGGGCGAAATCCCCCAGATTACTGCCGAGCATATTGCTCAAGGTGTCAGGGCGCAGGATTCTCAATGAGCAGGGATTAACCTGTTCCTCTTTTGCCTTTCTCTATTCTGCCTTTCTCTTTTTTTGCCTTTCTCGCCGACCCGCGCGCATAATGCGCGGGTCGCCATCTGTCAGGATTTCTGCGTGATTATTGAAACCGGTCGGATCATGGCCATAGAGGCTGAAGGCCTTTGGGTCGAAACTATCCAGCAATCTACCTGTAGCAGCTGCCGCGCCGAACCCGGCTGTGGCCAGAGTCTGTTGGCCAAAACTATGGGCCATACCAGCTATTTGTGGGTGTTATTGGAAGGCCGGGATCCGACTGCCTACCAATTGGGCGAGGAAGTGCAGATAGGTGTGCCGGAAGAGGTAGTGGCCAAGGGTTCGCTGTTTGTCTACCTCACACCCCTTGTGGGGTTGATGCTGGGTGCTGGTGCTGCCCACAGCCTCTGGGGCAGTGAGCTGCTGACCTTTTTGGCCGCTATATCGGGACTGGTTGCAGCGGGCCTGTTGGTGCGCTGGCACGCCCACCTGACTCGCTTTGATCCCCGCTTGCAACCGGTGCTGGTGGATGATCGCCAGCGACTGAACTTTGTCGAGCCCCACTCCTTAACCTCCTGATTTTCACCTCTCGACAGGGCTAGCCTGCCAGGACCGAGGTTGTGTGTTGCTGCACCTGGTTGGGCTCCGCTTGCTGTTGCCACAGTCGCGCCTGGAGTAGCTCAAGACTTTTCTCATCCGGCTTTTGGTCAGGGGTATGCGCCAACCAGTCCGCCAGCGCACCTGCCACGTCGGGAAACGCCACTGGGGGGCGTCCGGGTTTGCGTAGCCAGGCGGCCAGGGTTTCAACGTGAAGATCCTTGGCGACTGAACCATAACCCAGCTTTTCCAGCGCCAGAGCGTTGGATTGCTGCTCCATTTGCCCCTTTACCGGTTGCACCAGCAGCTTTTTACCCAGCTGTATGGATTCGCTCGGCAGTTCAAAGCCCGCGCTGCAAATGACACCCTCCACGCTGTGCAAATCCTTTTGAAAACCCTCACGCGAAAAAGGCCGCACATGGATATGTCCTTCATCAAAGGCCTTGGGCACCGGCTGGTAAACATAGAATTGGTATTCGGGCAGCTGGCGCAGCTGGGGCATTATGTCGTCCAGCCCGGCAAAGGGAAGGTACACCAAATAATGTCCGGGTGTGTTTTGGTTGGGGTAGTGTGAAGGCTCCACCATCGGCGGCAGTATCGGCTGGTTGAAGTGGTGCCAATGCAGGCCAATAGGCAAGGTGACTGGCGCGAACTTGCGCATAAACCACTCCACAAACACATTGCTGCCAGTTTTGGGAATAGCATAGTGAAAGGCGTTCTGGTGGGAGATCCCAATGACCTCTTTGCCCGCGCGTCGTGCCGCCCAGGCGGATACGGGTTCGAAGTCGTTAATAATGTAGTCGTAGCCTTCGACATTCACTTTGTTGATGTCGGCATAGAGTTGACGCAGATTGCTGGTCATCAGGGTTTTGCCGTAAAGCACACGACCACTTTTGGTGGCGAAGGTAAGCCCGCGATACACCTGGTAATCACCGAAGGCCTGCATATCAAAAAAATCACTGGCCGCACGCCCGGAAAATACCCAGTCCACTTGAGCGTCCACTTTCGCCAGGGCCTTGGCCATGATGCGCGCACGAGTAATGTGTCCATTGCCCGTGCCCTGAACGCCGTACAAAATTTTCATAAGCAAACTCGTTTTGGATTAAAAGGAAAGCCATTGGCCGTAGAGATAGATTCCGCCAAACGCGCTGGTGGTTCCCAGCAAAGCGCCAGCGGCAATATCACTGGGGTAGTGAACGCCCAGCAGCACACGGCTGGCTCCCACCAGGCAGGCCCAGAAAAAAAGCGGAAGCGCAAAGAGCGGATAAAACTCCCACACCAGGCAGGCAAACACAAAAGCTGCCGCCGTGTGGCCGGAGGGAAAACTGAATTGGTCGGAGGGGGTGATCCAGGCCTGATAAAAATCCAGTTTCATGGCGGGTCGATCGCGTTTGATCAGGTTTTTAAGCAGCAGGTAGAGGCTGACATCCAGCGCGTAGGCCAGCAGGCCCGCGTAAAAAAAGCTGGCGCCATAAACGGGCTCCAACCACCAGAGCAGGAGCGCAATAGCCAGATACAGGGGGCCGTCACCCGAGCGGGAAATCCAGCGCACCCAGCGGCGGTAGCCTACGCCCTTGGTGACGTGCAGCCAGAGGAATGCGAGCGTGTCCAGATGATGGACTCTTTGCAGTAAAGCATTCATAGTCTCACCGCCTCAATGTGACGGGTTTAATGCAGTGCTTTAAGGAATACCACTCACAGATGAAATTTCTATGACAGTCGTGCGATTGCGTGAATTGCCCGCCGACTTGCAGTAGGCTGCGGGGCTTTTTAAAAGAACTCGGCTCCCAGGAGAGAAAACCCTATGTCCAAACCCGGTAAAACCGGCATTACCCGCGTGATTGATGCCTTCGGCTACTCCATGAAAGGCTTGGCAGCGGCCTGGCGCTATGAGGCGGCTTTTCGCCAGGAGGTGGGCCTGGCTGTGGTGCTGATTCCCGCCGCCTTCTGGTTGGCGCAAACCCATATTGAATTAATACTCCTCATCGCCAGTGTTTTTTGGGTGCTGATGGCGGAGCTGGCCAACTCTTCCGTAGAGGCGGTGGTTGACCGCACCGGCTCGGAAAAGCACGAACTCTCCGGGCGTGCGAAAGACATAGGGTCAGCGCTGGTGCTGGTTAGCCTGCTGCTGTTGGCGCTGGTATGGGGCATAGTTGCCTGGAACCGCTTTGCCTAGGGCCGGTTTGTCCAGGCATAAGTGCGTTTAAGGTTGGAACAATTCACCCGGGCTGGAAAAAGCGGTGAAAAAAGACGCTGGGAATGTGCGCTGATTGGGATGAATTTGGCGCCAGTCATGCTAGTATCCGCCCAGCTAATCACAGCCATGCTGCGGATCCCGTTATGATCGCCGTGAAAGATTTGATGACTCCTGTCAGATCCCAGGCTGCGCCGGATACTCCTCTGGTGCAGGTGGTGGCGACCATGCGCCGCAATAACAACTCCTGCGTGCTCATAACCCAGGCCGGCCGAGTGTGTGGCATAGTCACCGAGCGCGATCTGGTGGGTTTGCTCGCTCGCCCTGCTGAAGAACCTGCCGCTCTGGAAGTTTCTGCGGTAATGACTCCCGACCCTGTATGCGTTGCCGAAACCGCCTCTCTGCTGGAGGCGCTCAAGCTGGCCCGCGCCCACCATGTTCGCCATCTGCCCGTTATTGATCACGAAGGGATGTTGGTGGGTATGGTGACCCACACGGACATGATCAATGTCTACGTGGACATTCTCGAAAGCCAGGCGGAGCTGATCGACACCAATATCCAACTGCGCGCCCAATCCCGTGAAGACCCGCTACTGGGCATCGGCAATCGCCGCGCTATGGAGGGGGATCTGGTCAAGGTGGCGGCCACGGCCCAGCGCTCGGTGCAACCCTTTGCCTTGGTGCTGTTCGACATTGACTACTTCAAGGCCTACAACGACCACTATGGGCATGTGGAGGGCGACCGCTGCCTCAGGGCTGTTACTCACGCCATTAAAAGCACTATGCGCCACGGCGATAGCCTTTATCGCTACGGAGGCGAGGAGCTTTTATTGCTAATGTCAGCGGCCGATAAAGAGGGCGCGCGCTTTGCCGCTGAGCGTGCGCGTCGTGCGGTGGAAGAGCTGTTATTGCCCCACGGGCAGAGCCCCTTTGATCGCGTCACTATCAGCGGTGGCATCGCCAGCAGTTTGCAACTGAGCCTGGATCAGTTAATCGCTACCGCCGACAAAGCCCTCTACCAGGCCAAGAGTCAGGGACGCAACCGCATCGCCGGTTACGCGGATGCCGACGAGGATATCGCCAACCCGCAAGTAGACAGCCTTTCTTCCGATTAACACCCGCCAAAGCGACTATGCTTGAGTTAAGCCTGCCCAACGCGAGCAGATAACCCTAACCAGCGGCTGGTCTTCCCGGTGTTCGACATTTTTCAATATCCCAGCGACGACAGCCTGCTGTTGGTCGGTGTCTACGATCCGCACCTGGTGGTGATATCGGTGCTGCTGGCGGTCTTTGCGTCGATCATGGCCCTGCACATAGTGGGGCAGATGCAGCGCAGCACCCAGGCATCTACGCGGCTGCTGATACTGGTTGCCGGTAGCCTCGCCTTTGGCGGCGGCGTATGGGCCATGCATTTTGTGGGCATGCTGGCGTTTGAGCTTTGTGCCTATGTCAATTACGACCCCTGGTTGACCCTCTATTCCCTTGTGCCTGCCTTTTTCGCGGCACTGGTTGCTCTCTATTTGTTGAGCCAGGACAGAGTCGCCTGGCTGCAAATTCTTGGTGGCGGCAGCCTGATGGGCGTGGGTATAGGCGCTATGCACTATGCCGGTATGTCGGCTATGGAGATGGGGCCGCTGCTACGCTACGACCCCGGCTTTTTTGTGCTCTCGCTTGTGGCGGCAATCGCTCTGTCCTGTTTGTCGCTGTGGGTGCGTGCCTGGATGCTCAAGCGTTACCCCGCTGGTGAGTTAAAAGTGGTGTTGCTCAGTGGGAGCATGTTGGGCCTGGCTATCAGCGTTATGCATTACCTGGGGATGGCTGCTGCGCGCTTCGTGGGTTTTCCGGAGTTGGATGGCGACAGGGTGACCCTGAATGTGGAATTTCTCGCGCTCACCGTTGCGGCTGTGGTGGTCATTTTTACCCTGGGTGTGTTTATCGCCGGTGGCTTTTTGAGTTACACCAGTGTGATGCGGCGCCTGGCCAACGAAGAAGAAAAATTTCGCTCGCTGGTAGGTAATATTCCCGGTATCGCCTATCGCTGTTTGCCCGATGAGCATTGGACCATGCTCTATATCAGCGACGCCGTGGAAACCATTGCCGGATATCCTGCCAAGGACTTTTTGACCGGAGGTGGTCGCTACTTCAGCGATTTTATTCACCCTGATGATCGCGAGCGAGTTGCGCGTTCGGTGCTCAACGCCAGTCATACGTTCGAAGTGGAGTACCGCGCGGTTCATCGCGATGGTAGCGTGCGTCATGTGTGGGAAAACGGCTGCCTGGTGCGCCACGACCTGGGCGAAATCCAATGGCTTGACGGCGTCATTCTGGATATTTCCCAGCGCTATGAAATGGAGCAGGCACTCAGGCACGAAAAAGCGCGAGCCGAAGAAGCGGCGGCGGCCAAAACCGCGTTCCTCGCCAATGTCAGCCACGAAATTCGTACACCGATGAACGCGATTACCGGTTTTACGGAGGTGCTTTTGCAGTCGGATCTGAGTCTGGATCAGCGCCAGCATCTGGACACCATTCGCGTGGCCACCAGTTCACTCTTGCATCTGCTCAACGATATCCTCGATGCGGCCAAACTTGAACGCGGCCTGGTTGAGCTTATGGCCATTAACTTCTCTCTGCCGGAAACTCTGCAACAAGTGGTTGCTACTCTGCGTCCTGGCGCGCAAAAAAAAGAGCTGGCGCTCAAGCTGGAATACGACCCCGAGCTTGGAGAATTTTATCGCGGCGACGAACCGCGTTTGCGTCAAGTGCTCTTAAATATTCTTGGCAACGCAATCAAATTCACCTTGGCCGGTGAGGTGAGTGTGAAAGCGACGCGCGAAGACGGTCAGGTATGCATTCGCATTCGCGATACCGGCATAGGCATTCCACGCGATCGCCTCAGTGCCATTTTTGATCCTTTTACGCAAGGCGACGCCACCATGACTCGCCAGTTTGGCGGCACCGGATTGGGCACTACCATCAGCAAGCAGTTGGTGGAATTAATGGGTGGCAGTATTCTGGTTGATAGTCGTGAAGGCGAGGGCAGCGAGTTCACGATAAAAATTCCTTTACCGCCGGGCGAGGTGGCGGAGTTGCCTACCAATCCCGAGCGCCTTCAGCTGCCGCCACTGAGTATTTTGGTGGTGGATGATGTGCCGCCCAACGTGCAGCTATTGGAGATTCTGCTGCGCAAAGCGGGCCACGAAGTGACCAGTGCGCACAATGGGCTGGAGGCACTGGAACTGTTCAAATACCAAAGCTTTGATCTGATCCTGATGGATGTGCAAATGCCGGTTATGGATGGATTGGAGGCGAGCCGCTGCATTCGTCTTTATGAACAGGAACGCCAACTCAAACCCACTCCCATCATTGCACTTACTGCCAGTGTGCTGGAGGAAGACAGATTGGCTGCTTTGCAAGCGGGGATGGATGGCTTTGCCACCAAGCCCATTAACCTTCGGCTATTGCAACGCGAAATGGCGGACCTGTTGGGATTAACACTGGAAGCTACTGGTACTGAGCTGGAAGAAGATAACCAGGGACAACCGATTTTGATGGCCGTCAATGCGGGGTTAGGTGTGTGGCAGGATGTTCATGTTTACGCCCAGGCGCTGGAGCGTTTTATCAGTGAGCAAATGTACTTGCCAACAAAATTGGATGAATTGATTTTAGCGGGCGATGAGTCCGGCTATCGCGAAATGCTACACCGTGTTAAAGGTGCAGCGTTGAACCTGGCACTGCTGGCCTTGGGAGAAAAACTGGGTGAGCTGTTGTTGCACGCCCCTTCTGATTCACAAACCTGGCGGCGCCAGCGGCAAGAACTGGCGCAATTGCTGGTGGACACTCGCTCGGCTATTCACCAGTGGAGTGAAGCCCAGCCGCTGCAAGCCAATGTCCAGGCTGGATCGCTCAGTGAGGCCGAGCAGCGCAGCGCGCTGGAGCGCTTGCGGCAGGCACTTTTGGGTCATCGTCTGGATGAGCAGGCGCTCTTGCAGGTTACTACGGCTGCTGGCGTATCGCCTGGCTTGATAAAGTCATTGCGACAGGCGCTGGCGGAATTTGAGTTCGATAAAGCGCTCAAGCTACTTCAACAAGTTGAACAACAACTTTTTTCCACGGGAGAACGCTGACCATGCAGGTGACATCTTTGCAGCCGGGTATCCATCACACACTCTTGGTGGTGGACGATGAAGCGACCAATCTCAGCGTGATGCGCCAGATATTGCAAGATCATTACCGTTTGGTGTTCGCCAAGAATGGTGCCAAGGCACTGGAACTGGCCCGCGATGAGCGACCGGATCTGATTTTGTTGGATGTGATGATGCCTGGTACCAGTGGTTATGATCTGTGTGAGCAGCTCAAGCAGGACGAAAAGACCGCTGAAATTCCCGTTATTTTTGTCACCGCACTGGCGGACACTGCCGACGAAGCGCGCGGCTTTGCCGTAGGTGGAGTGGATTACATTACCAAGCCTGTCAGCGCACCGATTGTGCGCGCGCGGGTCGCGACACATTTGTCGCTGGTGCGCGCTGATGAACTCAAGCAAACCCGTTTGGAGATTGTGCAGCGGCTGGGGCTTGCGGCTGAGTACAAAGACAATGAAACAGGTTTGCATGTCATCCGCATGAGCCACTACTCAGCGTTGATTGCCCGCGGCGCTGGCTTCGATGAGGAAGCCGCCGAAGAACTTTTGCACGCATCGCCGATGCACGACGTGGGCAAAATCGGTATTCCTGATCGTATATTGCAAAAACCCGGAAAGTTAACCCCCGAAGAATGGGCGGTTATGCAGGAGCATCCGGTTATCGGTGCGCGCATTATCGGCAACCACCCAAAGGGTTTGCTGCGTATGGCTTACGATATCGCGCTGACCCATCACGAAAAATGGAACGGCAGTGGCTATCCCCAGGGGCTTGCTGGCGAAGCCATTCCTCTGGTGGGCCGCATTGTGGCTATTGCAGATGTTTTTGACGCGCTCACAACCGAGCGTCCCTACAAAAAAGCCTGGCCGATTAACGAAGCCCTGGCCTATATTCGCGAGCAGGCGGGCAAGCATTTTGATCCGACTTTGGTAGAGATTTTTTTTACGCAGTTGCCCGACATACTCAGCGTGAAAGAGCGCTGGGCAGAAAAGCCGATCAAAACGGCCTAGCCCCCGCGCTTATCACAGCCAGTCCGTGCACCAGCGCAAAAAGCCCGCAGATGATAGAAGACCAAAATAAAAAACCGGTGCGCAGGGTTTTTATCCAGGGCATGAGTATGAGCGGGGCCAGCGCGCGCAGTGTGTAAATCGCGGTGATAATCCAGGCGGCCATCAATGCCAGAGGTATTGGTGCCAGTATGCCCGCCAGTGATAGGCAAATCGCTGTCCAGCTGGTAAAGACCAGGGCGATGATGCCGGTGAGTATTCCCGGCCAGGGATGTTTGCGCTCTGCCATGCTGGCCAGTTGATCACCAGCACCAAAAAAACGATACCAGCTTGGCCCGCCGAGAATAATCCCCAGATGCAGTAGCGCGACCAATCCGTTGAGTGCAGCGGCGACTATCCACCAGTTCATTGTTGTTCTCCTTGTTTATTTGTCTGTAGTTTGTTCAACCACATTTCCGCCATTTCGCGCAGCATTACATCCATAGTTTCCCAATCAGATTTGCTGATGGCGCTGCCCAATGCCTGACAGCCGACAAAGTGGGCATAAACCAGTTGCGCCATTCTGCCTGCGGCTGGTGTGTGGGGTAGGGTGGCACCGATAAGTTGTTCCAGATAGGCCATGCGCTCCCTGTCGGTTTTGGCGAGGGCGCGGGCTACTCGTGTATCCAGCCGGGCCCAGGCGCGTAGCGCCAATTCGGGTTTGGCATCTATGTTGCGCACCAGCTCGCTCAAGGCATCACTGCGACGGCGTGGGTCAGCTTCACTTGCCACCGCCTCAATGACGGCTTGAGTGTTGCGCGCCTGCCAATAGTCGAGCAGCGCTTCAACGAAGCCGTCGCGGCTGCCAAAGTGGTGATAAAAGGAGCCTTTGCTTACGGCGAGACGATCGCAGAGGCGCTCAATACGCAAAGCGTCCGGCCCTTCTTCACCCAGTAATTTCAGGCCTTCGGCGAGCCAGTCGCTACTCGTCAATGCCATTTTTCCCTCCTGGTTGGTTGCCTGGCGTTATTCGGTGGTCTTGCAAAACATACCTTAAGGTATGTTTTTGAGTAAGGAAAAATTTAATGGCTTTATCTGTTGGTTGGAATGCTGCTAGGGTTCGCCTGTGTAACCCGCAATCTCGGTTACGGCGGCAACCAATGCTAAAAATAAGATAAATAAAAAAGAGGTTTTGAATATGTGCACTTCCCGTTTCGGTCAGTTCCTGTGTGTTTTCGTTTTATCGCTGCTGGTGGCTGCCTGTGGTGGTAGCTCCGGATCTTCCGGGTCAACACCCAACAACAGTTCACTGGCGTCTTCGTCCAGCTCTTCCAGCAGCGCATCCAGCGTTGAGTCGTCTAGCAGTAGTAGCTCCTCTAGCTCCAGTGTTTCTTCCAGCAGCAGTGTTTCCTCCAGCAGTAGCGCCAGCCCTGAGACCTCGGTGGTGCCTATCAGCGTCAGCGGTAATCAGCTTCTGTTTGGTGGTCAGGTGGGCAGCATCGCTGGGCCCAGTTTGTTCTGGAGTAACAACGGTTGGGGTGGTGAAAAGTACTACACACCTGAGGTGGTTGCCTGGGTGAAGCAGGATTGGAATGCGACCCTGATTCGCGCCTCCATGGGTGTGGAGGACCAGGGTGGCTATATTCAGTTTCCCGCGGCGAATAAGGCCAAGGTGATTACTGTGGTTGATGCGGCTATTGCCAATGATATGTATGTGATTATCGATTGGCACAGCCACCGCGCCGAAAACAATCAACAAGCGGCGATAGATTTCTTTACCGAGATGGCCACCCTCTACGGTGGTTATGACAATGTGATTTATGAGATCTACAACGAGCCGCTTAACCCTGGGCAAACGGGTAAACCCAATAGCGCGGCCGTCTGGAACGAGCTCATCAAGCCCTATGCCGAGGCGGTGATTGCGGCGATTCGCGCGGTAGATCCCGACAATCTGATTATTGTGGGCACGCCCACCTGGTCACAGGATGTGGACACCGCCTCCAACAGCCCGATTACTGGTTACGACAACATTGCCTATACATTGCACTTTTATGCGGGCACACACAGGCAGTATCTGCGCGACAAGGCCACGACGGCGCTCAACAACGGCATAGCGCTATTTGTTACCGAGTGGGGCGGTGTTCAGGCTACGGGGGACGGCGAGGTAGATGAGGGTGAAACCCTGTTGTGGATGGATTTTATTCGCCAGCACAATCTTAGCCACGCCAACTGGGCGCTGAATGATAAGAGCGAGGGTGCTTCGGCCTTGAAGCCCGGCACCAGTGTCAATGGCAACTGGACAGATGCCGATCTCACACCATCTGGTGTTTTGGTCAAAGACATTATCAAAAACTGGTGAACTTCACCTTTGTCCTTTTTCCCTTGTCCCTTAACCCAACTTTGCCTGGGTTTGGTGTTTAGGGGTTGAACCCGGCCCCCGTTCGGGGGTCGGAGGAGGGCGTGTACAAACCCCATAACAAAAGGTGAGGTCGCTATGTTGCAGATCCCCGTATTTACCCGCTGTGAGCTGGATAACCGCCTCGGGCAGCCTGTGCAACTGGAAGTTGCCCACATACCCACGGAGATGCGGGATTATCTGTTTATCAGCGCTCCCCAGCAGCAGGCAGCGAGTCTTGTGAGCAAAAATGCCGAGCACTTTGCCTTCCAGTTATGTCAACGCTTGCAGTTGGATCCTCGCCGGTTCGATTTGATTGAGCTGCGTACCAGCGGCGAATCACCCTGCCTCTGGCGCTGGCGTTTCGAGTGGGTGGGCCATACACCCCTGTCCGGCAAATCAGAAGCAGTTACCTCTGCCAGCCAGCAGCAGAAGCTGTTTGAGCTTCTGGCGATTGAATCACCTCCAAGGGCTGCCGGCTTGCGCTAAAATCAGCGCCATGAAGCCAAGCCTCTTCCCCAAAATGACCGCTGTACAACTTGTCGATCGCGAGGGTCTTAACCAGACCCTCGACGTCAGGCTATTGGCGCAGGGGCAAGAGGTGTACGTGTTTATGGCCGATAAGGTCACTACCGGCAACGGCCTCTTAGCGCGCAACGCCGCCGTGTACATTCCGCAACTGCTCGACCGGCTCCAGCTTGATCCTGCCCATGCCCGTTTTTTTCGCCATGTGTATCTTCCAACTCAGGGCAGCCTCTTTGGTCGTTATGAGGTGGTTTGGCAGGAGCGCCAACTGATCAGTTACAGCTTCGCTATGCTCAATAATCTGGATGAAGGCAAGCGGCTTAAAGCCTGGATCGAGGCCGCCAGCCTCCAGCCCATCAGCTACGCGCAAACCCGCAACCTGTCTGCGGCTATTTAGTCGCACTCACCAGGTAGTAACCAAAGCGGTGCAGGTGTAGCGCCACGGGAAAAGCCCAGAGTGGTGCCAAGAGGTGATTCCAGTGTTGGCGGCACTTGTCTCGAGTGAGCAACAACTTTATAAAAAATTTGAAAGACACCCAGGGAATGTAGAGCGCCGATGGCGCCACCCGCAGCGACACATTTTGTACCTGAATATCCCGATAACCCAATTCCTCCATCGCGGCCACCAAACTGTTGATTTCGGCAAAATTTCCCAGAGACCAATGCTCGCAGGTTTTGCGATAGCAGAGTTTCAGCAGCGGGTTAAAGGGCTTGCGCGAGCGGATAAAGCCATCACAAATAACCAGGCGGCTGCCGGGCTTGAGCAGACGCCGAGCCTCTTTTAGCAGACTGCGTTTGTCCAACTCAGCTGAGTGGCAGGCACTTTCTATGGCGTAAATACCGTCAAAGGATTCATCTTCAAAATCGGTCCCATGGTAATTGGCCTGCACAAAATCCAATTTGTCCCCCAGACTGACTCCCAGCGCCTGGGCTTCGGCAACCTGGGTATCCACAAGAGTAATGCCGGTGACTTTTTTAACCGAGGCCTGGCGCGCGCAAAAGCGCGCCGTAGCACCCACACCGCAACCCATATCCAGCAGTTGATTCTGGTTGCCCTGGAGTTGCAAAAGTTGCAGCACCCGGCGATTGGTATTTTCGAGCATGGCCTCAAGGTTAAAGGGATTCACGCCCCAGTCGTAAATCCCAAAATGCATGTTGATGTTGCGACTCCAATCGTGATAGCCGAAAGTGGCCTCGCGGTAGTAGTCGATAATGTTTTCTTCCACGAGGTTGGGGGTGGCGATGGGAGCCGATTGCTCTGCGTCATGTTGGCTCGGGGCGGGCGTGTGATCCGCCGCCAGTTCAAGGGGTAAGAGTTCACTGCGTGCTTGGCTAAGGGCCATAAAACCTCCTGTTACTTCACCAGATTAACGATCTTGCTACCCAGCTTCATCAGCTTGAGCGCCAGCTCGCGTTTAACCCCAATCACACTGGCGTACCACTGATGAGTGGTTTCGACAAACTCCAGCATGGCTTGGATGCGCTCTTGCGAGGCCTTGGGCAGTTGCTTGTCTTTTTTGGCGTCCTCGCTGCATTCGCGCAGCAGTTGCAGGGTGGGGTCAAGCTCACGCTTTTTGCGCTGCTCGACAATGCGAGTGAACATCTCCCAGACATCGTGAATCGCCTCAAAGTGATCGCGCCTGTCGCCCAGCACATGAACGACCTTGATCAGTTCGAAGCTGCGCAGCTCGTGCAGGCTATTGCTCACGTTGGAGCGGGCAACGCCCAGAGTTTCTACGACGTCTTCGGCATTGAGCGGTTGGGGAGAGAGGTAGAGCAGGGCATGTATTTGCGCCACTGTGCGATTAACGCCCCAGCGGGTGCCCATTTCGCCCCAGTGGAGGATAAATTTTTGTGCGGTAGGTGACAGGTTCATAGTGATTTCCTTAATTTCTGTAAATACAGAAATTAAGGAAATAATCTGCCTCTGGAGGAATGCTGTCAAGGAAAAGTTAACGAAATAGGTTGGAAAACGTGTTAAGGGAGTGTGTAAACTCTGAAAACCCATGGCCTGGAGAGCAAATACCAGCTTCGGCCTTTGCTGCTGAATGTCAGGAATATCGTTATGTCTGAGATCGCCCAAACCCCCGAGCCACCCTACTACGCCGTTATTTTTTCCAGCCACCGCACTCACGAAGATCAGGGCTATGCCGCCATGGCGCAGCAAATGGTTGAGCTGGCCGCGAGCCAGCCGGGATTTTTAGGTATCGAGTCCGCCAGGGAAAGCCTCGGCATTACGGTGTCCTACTGGGAGAGCCTTGAAGCCATTCGCCATTGGAAGATCAACGCCGAACATCGACAAGCCCAGCAGTTGGGCCGTGAAAAATGGTATTCCCGTTTTCGTGTGAGGGTGGCAAAGGTGGAACGAGATTACGGGATGTAAGTTTTACGCCAATCGTCTGCACATGGGCGGATTGCAACAGCCTGATTGCGGGGGGAATATTTTTGAAGTACCCGCTTCGATGGTATTTCAGAGGGTTTTGGAGGTGCCTCTATTGGCGGTGGAGCCGATAGTTGTTGTGGAAATTAAAAACTTGAGCCCGGCTGTTTCAAAAATTCAATTTCTTCCGCTGTTGAATCGCGTCCTACAATGGCGTTGCGATAGACGTTGCGCGAGAATTGATCCAGCACAATGATTTCCGCTAGCCGCCCTTTGGCATCCTGGCGCCAACCAAAAAGCTCTCCTTGCGCGGCTTGTTGTAAGCAGGTGAGAAAACGAGCGCGAATTTGTTGATCAAAAACAGGGTCAGCCTTCCACCACAGGGAGGGATCAATTTCTTCAAACCAAAAGTGAAGCACCTGGTTTTTCATGATTGTGCCATTTGCCTTTGTAAACTATCTGCTTTTGCGATCCAGGTTTCTTGCTATTTCGCTGATATGAAATTTGGGTCTTCGTTTGCTCTCACTGTAAAGCTTACCCATATACTCACCAATTACGCCCAGACAGAGCAGTTGCACGCTACCAATAAACAGCAGTGGTAAAAGAATCGATGCCCAGCCGGGTATGGCATCGTCGGTAAATAGTCGTGTAACCAGAACCCACGCGAGAATAGCGAAGGAAATGAGGCTTGAAAGAAGCCCAAAAACCGTAATGGCGCGCAGGGGAACCGCTGAGAAAGACGTGATGCCATTCCAGGCAAACGACAGCATTTTTCGCAAGGGATATTTGCTTTCGCCCGCTTCCCGTGCCTGACGTTCGTATTCGACTGTAGATGATTGAAAGCCCACCTCCCTTACGATGCCGCGCAGGAAAAGGTTGGATTCTTCATATTCCAGCAGCGCGTCCAGCGCGCGCCGAGACATCAAACGAAAGTCGGCGTGATTGAACACCAGGTCGACGCCCATTTTTTTCATCAGTTTGTAATAACCTTCGGCGGTAAAACGTTTAAAAAAAGTATCTGTTGTGCGCTCTGATCTCACGCCGTAGACAACATCATTCCCCGCCAGGTATTCATCGACCATACGCTCAATATTTTGCGGGTCGTCTTGCAGGTCGGCATCAATGCTCACCACTATGTCTTCGGTGGTTGTGCACAGGCCCGCGTAAAGTGCATTTTGGTGGCCCTTGTTGCGCGACAATTTGATGCCGGTAATACGTGGGTTTTCCGCCGATTTGGCTTTTAGGATTTCCCAGGTGTTGTCGCGACTACCATCGTCGACGAAATACAGTTGCGAGTCTTCCGCTATTTTGCCAGCGTCTATCAGCTTGTTTAGAAGCGTTTCCAGTACGGGTATGGCGATAGGAAGGACTTCCTCTTCGTTGTAGCAGGGCACCACCACGGCAAGGCTGGGTATGGGGTTATTGGCGAAGGAAGTTTGATTCGAGGAGGGCATGCTAGGCTCCGAATTGCGCATGATTTGCTTGTACACGATTTGCTAAGGAGGCGAAGTATACAGAGGCATTGTGTGGCGGTCATGCGATCGACCAGGTGCTATTCGGCCTTGCTGCGGAAAAGTGCGATACCTATCCAGAGCAACGCCAGCATCACCAGCGGCCAAGCCCCCCAGCGCATAAACGGCGTCAGCCCCTGAGCGGGATAGATTTTTCCTGCCAGGCTCTCGGCGGTGAACGCGCGGGTTTGCTGCCCCACACGCCCCTTGTTATCCACCAGCGCACTCACGCCATTGTTGGTGCTGTACACCAGATAGCGGCCTGTCTCCAGGGCGCGCATGCGGCCCATCTGTAAAAACTGCGGCGGCCCCATGGAGTCGCCAAACCAGCCGAGGTTGCTGACATTGAGTAGCACCTGGGCCTCGCGGGCGCTGCGCGCCATCAGCTCCGGGTAGGCGAGTTCGTAGCAGATGGCCGGGGCTATGCTCACCTCACCCACCTTCAGCCCTTTTTGATCCTGTGGCCCAAGGCTGATGATGGAGGTGGGCAGGTTGAAAAACTGGATCAGGCCGCGCAGCCAGTCTTCCAGGGGCACATATTCGCCAAAAGGCACCAGCCGACGCTTGTGGTAGATGCCCATGCCTTCGCCAAAACCGGCGAGGGAGTTGTAGTAACGGCGGCTGTGTTTGTCGTCGTAGATAATGCCGGTGATCAGGCCTGTGCCTGTATCGCTGGCGCGTTGGTTAATCTCGTTAAGAAAGGGTAGCGCTTCATGGTAGGTGAGGGGCACGGCGGCTTCGGGCCAGATAATCCAATCCTTGTCCCAATGTGCCTCGCTTAGGTCAAGCAGCAGTTCCAGGGTGGGCATGGCGTAGAAGTCCTGCCATTTGATGTCCTGGGCTATATCGGGCTGCACCAGAGCCACCTGCACAGGTTTTTCGTCTAACTGGGTCCAGGTGATTTGCTTGAGGCCCAGGCCGCCAAGCCAGAGACTGGTGGCCAGCAGACCGGGAATCAGCAAGCGCGATAAGGCCTGAGCCTGGCCGAGTTGCAGGAGCAACTGCGCCAGAAATCCCGCCGTGAGCATGACTATCAGGCTTGGGCCGTAGACCCCCAACAGCGGTGCCCAGCCAGCAAGCCAGGTGTCCAGGTGGCCATAGCCCAGGTAGAGCCAGGGGAAGCCAGTGAGCAGCCAGGAGCGCAGCCATTCTCCAAGCAACCAGAGCAGCGGCAGCATCACTAACAGTGCCCCGGGGGATTGGTGCAACCAGCGGCCCAGTACATAGAACGGCAGACTGAACACCAGCGCGAGAAAGGCCACAAAAATAAAGGTGAGCAGCGCCGCTAACACCAGCGAGGCGCCGCCGTAAAAATGAATGCTGACAAATACCCAGGAAACGCCAACCCCGTAAAAACCCAAACCAAAGCAAAAACTGCGCAGCAGCGCACGGCGACCGGATTGCTGCCACAGCAAGAGCGCGAACAGGCAGAGGCTGAGGATGGCGATGGGCCAGAGGTCGAAGGGCGCCAGGCTGAGAGGGGTGAGAGCCCCAGCGACCAGCGCCAACAGGCACGCCTGCCAGTTGCGCAGGTGTAGCAGACGAGTGGGCAGGGGATTCATTTATTGCGGGTTAACCGTCAGCCGCAGCAAGTGAATCTGTCGGTTGTCGGCATAGAGCACGCGGAACAAAAAGTTATCCAGCGTGGCCACTTCATTGCGTTTGGGCAAGTGGCCAAAGGCCTGCATCAGCAGTCCACCAATGGTATCGAAGTCTTCTTCGCTCAGGCCCGACGCAAAGTATTCGTTAAAGTCTTCGATGGGCGTTAGCGCCTTGACGATATAGTCGGTGTCGCTGACTTTTTTAATAAATTCATCGCTCACTTCCTCGTCGGTTTCATCTTCGATATCGCCAACGATTTCTTCGAGAATATCTTCAATGGTGAGCAGACCGGAGATGCCACCGTACTCATCAATCACCAGTGCCATGTGGTAGCGCTTTTCGCGGAATTCGCGTAAGAGCACGTTCACGCGCTTGCTCTCGGGAATGATGTTGGCCGGGCGCAGCACCTGCTCCAGATTGAACGCCTCGCCTTTGGCGAGGGTGAGCCGCAGCAGGTCTTTGGCCAGCAGTATGCCCTTGACGTCGTCGAGGGATTCACCCATCACGGGAAAGCGCGAGTGGCCGGATTCGACGACCTTGGCGAGCAGTTCTTCGGGGGTATCGTCGATGCGCACTGCAACAATTTGTGAGCGAGGGATCATGATTTCCCGCGCTTGCAGGGAGGAGACATCGAGAGCGCCTTCAATAATGCTCAGCGCTTCCTGGTCGAGCAGTTTGTTGTTGGCTGCATCTTTGATGATGTCGAGCAGTTCGTCGCGGGATTTAGGTTCAGCGCTAAAGGCGTTTAGCAGTTTGTCCAGCCAGGATTTCTCCTGTTTGTCGCCATTGCGCTGAACGCTGCTACTCGTGTCGTCCGACATGATGGGTTAATCCTGTGATGCCAAAGTGGAGGTTAATTCATAGGGTGGAGGAAAGCCGAGTTGTACGAGGATGCGGGTTTCCAGCGCTTCCATCGCCTCGGCTTCCGCCTCTTCAATGTGGTCGTAACCTAGCAAATGCAAGGCGCCATGTACAAGCATATGGGCCCAATGAGCTTCCGAGCTCTTGCCCTGCTCGGCGGCTTCCCGTGCGACTACCGGGGCGCAGATGACTAGATCGCCCAGTAGGGGTACACCCACTTCCTCGGGGATATCCGCCGGAAAGGAGAGCACATTGGTGGGGTAATCCTTGTGGCGGTATTGGGCGTTAAGGGCCTGGCCCTCGGCTTCATCCAGGATACAGACGCTCACTTCAGCGTCCTTGTCGGCACCGGCAGCGTCCAGTGCGGCACTCAGCCAGGCCTGGAGGCTGGCTTCAGGAGGCACTGAGGCCCCCTCGCAGGCGATCTCGATATCCAGTTGGTAGGCCATCTTAATCAGCGGCGTCCGGGTTGGCGGGCTGCTCGTGGGCGTCATAGGCCTCGACGATGCGCTGCACCAGGGGGTGGCGAACCACATCCTTGGCGTTGAAGTGAGTGAAGCTGATGCCGGGAACCTGGCCCAGTACTTCAACGGCGTGACGCAGGCCGGATTGCTGGCCGCGTGGCAGGTCGATCTGCGTGGGGTCGCCGGTGATCACCGCCGTGGTGCCAAAGCCGATGCGGGTGAGGAACATCTTCATCTGCTCGCGGGTGGTGTTCTGGCTTTCGTCGAGAATCACAAACGAGTTGTTCAGCGTGCGGCCGCGCATAAAGGCGAGGGGCGCCACCTCGATGATGCCGCGCTCCAGCAGTTTGCCCACATTTTCAAAGCCGAGCATTTCAAATAGCGCGTCGTAGAGAGGGCGCAGATAGGGGTCTACCTTTTGCGCCAGGTCTCCGGGTAGAAAGCCGAGCTTTTCACCCGCCTCAACCGCCGGGCGCACCAGCAGAATCCGCTCGATTTCGTCTTTCAGCAGCGCTTCTACCGCGCAGGCTACTGCCAGGTAGGTTTTACCCGTGCCTGCCGGGCCTATGCCGAAGTTGATATCGTGGGTTTGCACCGATTTGACGTAGCGCTGCTGGTTGAGTCCGCGCGGCTTGATGGTCACTTTCTTGGTGCGAATGATGACGCCGCCCGCTTCGCTGGCTTCGGAAGATTCCTGCTCGGGCGTGATAGTTAGATTTTGCATAAGGGCTTCGATACCTGAGGTTTGCAGGGCCAGGTGAACCTGGTCCGGGGTCAGCTCCTGGCTGGCGGTTTCGCGGTAAAGGCGGCGCAGCAACTCTGCGGCGGCGCCGGTTTTGTCGGCGGCGCCGATCAGCGAGAAATCGCCACCGCGATGGTGGATTTCAATGCCCAGGCGCGACTCTATCTGGCGCAGGTGCTGGCCGAGCTGTCCGCAGAGGTTGGCGAGGCGGCGGCTGTCGGAAGGCTCCAGGGACAGCTGCCGGGTCATAGTGCTGGGAGGTGGTACCTGACTATTCAATGGGTTGGGTCATCTCGTGTGGCTGGCGTAGTAACAGGGTAAAACATCCATTGGGCATTTTCATCCAGTTCAGTGCGAATCCAGTTCGCTGCTGACGGTTAATCCAGCTCGCTGGAAACAAGAGTACCGCGCAGGGAGTTGGGTAGCGCCTCCTCGATTAATACATCGGCGAACTTGCCAATCAGTGCCGGGTTATCACAGCGGAAGTTAACCACCCGGTTGTTTTCGGTACGGCCACACAGCTGGCCTGGGTCCTTCTTGGAATAACCGCTCACCAGAATTCGCTCCACCTTGCCCACCATGCGGCGGCTGATGGCCATGGCCTGCTGAATGATGCGGTCTTGCAATATGGCCAGGCGTTGCTTTTTGACCTCTTCCGGAGTTTCGTCCGGCAGGTCGGCGGCGGGGGTGCCTGGGCGCGGGCTATAGATGAAGCTGAACGAGGTGTCGAACTCCATATCGTGAATCAGCTTCATGGTGGCCTCAAAGTCCGCCTCGGTTTCACCGGGAAAGCCAATAATAAAATCGGAAGAAAAGCTGATGTCCGGGCGGATTTTTTTCAGGCGACGCAGTTTGGATTTGTACTCCAGCACCGTGTGGCCGCGCTTCATGGCCATCAAAATACGATCGGAACCGCTTTGCACCGGCAGATGTAAGTGGCTGACCAGTTCAGGCACCTGGTTGTAGACCTCGATGAGTGCATCGGTAAACTCCACCGGGTGAGAGGTGGTAAAGCGGATGCGGTCTATGCCGTCCACGGCCGCTACATAGGTAATAAGCTCGGCCAGGTCGATGAGGGTGCCGTCCGCCGCTGCGCCACGATAGGCGTTAACGTTCTGGCCCAGCAGGTTAACCTCGCGCACCCCCTGTTTGGCCAGGTGGATAATCTCGGCCATCACATCCGCCACCGGGCGGCTCACTTCTTCGCCGCGTGTATAGGGCACCACACAGAAGGTGCAGTACTTGGAGCAGCCTTCCATGATGGAGACGAAAGCGCTGACGCCGTCGGCATCTGGCTGGGGCAACTTGTCGAACTTTTCGATTTCGGGAAAGCTGATATCGACCACTACCACGCCGTTGCTCTTTTTGGTCTCCATCATTTCCGGCAAGCGGTGCAGGGTTTGGGGGCCAAAAATCAGGTCGACATAGGGCGCCCGCTCGGCAATGGCGGCGCCTTCCTGGCTGGCGACACAGCCGCCCACGCCAATAATCAGTTCGGGGTTTTTCTTTTTGAGGGACTTCCAGCGGCCCAGCTCGTGGAAGAGTTTTTCCTGGGCTTTTTCGCGAATCGAGCAGGTATTGATCAAAATAACGTCCGCATCTTCCGGGTTTTCGGTGGCCACCATATTGTGGGATTCGCCCAGCAGATCACGCATGCGCGAGGAATCGTACTCGTTCATCTGGCAGCCGTGGGTCTTGATATAGAGCTTTTTGCTCGGCGTTTCTGTAGCGGACATACGCGGAATACCTGGTTAAAAAGCGTGCAAAAACTGAGGGGGCGCATTATAGCGGGGTGGTGGGGTAAAGCCTATATGAAAAAGGGCGCCGCAGTGGGCGCCCTGGTATTGGGTGCAGCGAGTTACTCCACCGCAACGACCATGACCGCCTTGGGCGGCAGGTTAAGGGTCAGGCGACCATTGGCAGCCTCAGCGGTGTAGTCAACGGGCTTGACGTTGCTGGGGTTGTCAAAGGTGTTGTGAGCGTCCATTGCGGTTGCAGTGAGCACACGTCCTGTGGCGCGTTGCACGGATTGGCCTTTTACCGAGAGGTTCAGGCTCTTGGCTTCGCGCGGGTTGGTATTCACCAGCGCCAGCCAGGTTTTTCCGTCTTTGCCTTTGGCGGCCGATACACTGATGCCGGGAATAGATACGTCACCGAGCTTGTACTCGGGATTTTTGCTCAGGCTTACTGGCAACTGGGTGGCGTCCTGGAAGGGACGGTACATGTGGAAGGCATGGTAAGTCGGTGTCAGCAACATTTTTTCCTTGTCGGTCAAAATCATCGCCTGAAGCACGTTGACCATCTGCGCAATGATGCTCATCTGTATCCGGTCGGCGTGGTCGTGAAACAAGTTGAGGTTCAGTGCTGCAACCACCGCGTCACGCAGGCTGTTTTGTTGGAACAGGAAACCAGGGTTGGTGCCTTCTTCCACGTCATACCAGGTGCCCCACTCATCTACGTAAAAGCCGATTTTTTTCTCTGGATCGTTTTTGTCCAGCACGGCCTTATTGTTGATGATGAAATCCTCCATCCGCAGGGTTTGTGCCAAAGTGCCTATCCACTCGGCTTCGTTGAAGTTCAGGGCTGGGCCTTTTTTATCCCAGTCGCCCGTAGGCAGGGTGTAGTAGTGGAAGCTGACAGCATCCATCTTCAGGCTCCAGTTTGGCTTGATGTTTTTGGTTAACACATCGGCCCAAGCGGTGTCATCGGTGTGGCCGCCACTGGCGATCATGATCGGGAAGTTGTCTGCCGGAGCCTTGATGAAAGTGGCGTACTGATTGTAGAGGTTGGCGTAGAACTCCGGGGTCATATTGCCGCCGCAACCCCAGGCTTCGTTGCCGATCGCAAAGTAATTAAGCCGCCATGGCTTGTCGCGACCATTCTTGCGGCGCAGCTCTGCCAAGGTGGATTTGCTGTCGGAGGTGATGTATTCGACCCATTCGGCCATTTCCCTTGCACTGCCAGTGCCCAGGTTGCCATTGACATAGGTTTCGGCGCCGAGCATTTCCGCCAGTTCAAAGAACTCGTGGGTACCAAAAGCGTTGTCTTCAATTACGCCACCCCAATTGGTGTTGACCTTCTTGGGACGCTTGTCGCGGGGGCCAATCCCATCGCGCCAGTTGTATTCGTCAGCGAAGCAGCCGCCGGGCCAGCGAATCATGGGCACTTGCAAATCTTTGAGTGCGGCGATGACGTCCTTGCGAAAGCCCCGGGTATTGGGGATTTTGGACTTTTGGCCAACCCATACACCTTCATAGATACCCCGGCCCAGGTGCTCGGCAAACTGACCGTAAATATTGCGGTGGATGGTGGGGCCTGGTTTGTCTGCTTCAATCACCAGATCCAGCGTCTCGGCGCTGGCTGATAGTCCCAGGCTTGCAGCAATGCCCAAGCCAAGGGCGCTGAGGGAGTGGCGCAAGCGCCGACTAAAAGGTTTCATAAATACCTCGCAGGTTATTGTTATGGCCAAATGGTAGGACGCTTATCATAGCTAACAACGTCTTATTGTAATACAAATTAACAGATGTTTACTCTGAAGGGCACCTTATCCTTACCTTGGTCGGTGGACGAAGTCGCACAGGATTCTTTGTGCTTTGGGTGTAAACGATTACCAGAATTTGCCGCGAGTGGCGTTTAAAAACACTCTGGTGGGTGCGTGGCAATTTGCCCATGGCCAAGGTAGACTTGTGCCCAGTTGCACTATAGCAGCGCCATGCTTGGTTTGCGGTTTTGATGCAAAGATGTCCAGCATAGGTCAACACGGCAGAGGGCGATAAGCCGGGCCGATAATAAGTCAATCAACCACGGAACCAGGCCTTTAATCGCACCGGCGCAGTTTGCTGAGAGGCGGTCATTGGTTGAGTTCTAAAAGCGTTTATACACGTACTCCATGCTGGTAGCTGATCAGTGCGGGCTTGCGGGTATATTGTGAGGATTTGTGAGAATGAGCTTTATCCACGACGATTTCCTGCTGGATACCGAGCAGGCCCGCGTGCTTTATCACGAGTACGCAAAAGACCTCCCCATTATTGATTACCACTGTCACCTGCATCCTGAGCAGGTGGGCACCAACAAGCAATTCAAAAATCTCTACGAAGTGTGGCTCGCGGGCGACCATTACAAGTGGCGCGCCATGCGCTCCAACGGCGTGGATGAGCGCTACTGCACCGGCGATGCCAGCGACTGGGAAAAATTTCAGAAGTGGTGTGAAACTGTGCCTTACACACTGCGTAATCCGCTTTACCACTGGACCCATCTCGAATTGCGTAAGCCCTTCGGTATTACCGATCGCCTGCTCGATGGCACTACCGCCAAGCGTACCTGGGACGAGTGTAACGAGATGCTGGCCACCCCCGAGTTCAGCGCTCGCGGTTTAATGGCCCAGGCCAAGGTTAAAATGGTGTGCACCACTGACGATCCGATTCACGATCTTGCGCACCACAAAGCGGTTGCCGCAGACACCAGTTTTCAATCTGCCATGTTGCCCACCTGGCGCCCAGACCGCGCCATGGCGGTGGAAAGTGCTGTTGAGTACAACAAATATTTGGATCGCCTGGCGGAAGTTAGCGATACTCAAATCAGCAGCTTCGATGATTTAATGACAGCGCTTAACAAGCGCCACGATTATTTTCATGCAGCTGGCTGCCGCCTGTCGGATCATGGTTTGGAAACTGTTCATGCGGCGGACTACACCGAGGCAGAAATCAAAACCATTTTTGCCAAAATCCGTGGCGGCGCTGAATTAACGGCCGACGAAATTGAAAAATTTCAATCGGCCATGATGGTGGAGTTTGCGTTTCAGGATCACGCCAAGGGCTGGGTGCAACAGTTTCATATAGGCGCTATCCGCAACAATAACCCGCGCCTCTATCGCACCCTGGGTGCAGACACGGGTTTTGATTCCATTGGTGACCACAACTACGCCAAACCGCTGGCAAAATTCCTGGGTCGTTTGGATAGCGAAAACCGTTTGGCGAAAACGATTCTTTATAACCTCAACCCGCGCGATAACGAAATGATCGGCACCATGATTGGTAACTTTCAGGACGGTTCTGTCGCCGGCAAAATTCAGTTCGGCAGCGGCTGGTGGTTCCTCGATCAAATGGACGGCATGACTCGCCAGATAGAAGCGCTGAGCCAGTTGGGTTTGTTGAGCCGTTTCGTGGGCATGCTGACCGATAGTCGCAGCTTCCTGAGTTATTCACGCCATGAATATTTCCGCCGGATTTTGTGCGGTATTCTGGGGCGAGATATGGCGAAGGGTACCGTGCCCAATGACACCAAGATGGTGGGCAAGATGATTGCGGATATCAGTTACTACAATGCGAAGGGTTATTTTCCGTTTGTTGTGCCGGAATAACGTACTTCGTAGCACGTCTGGAATAGGGGGTTGTTGTTGCGAAAACGCATGAATACCCTTCGGGGCCGGCCCAGCGGCACAGCCGCAGGGCGTTCAGCTGCGCGCAAAGCAGTGCTTTGCAAACGCTTGCTTCACCCATGTAGCTCCCTCACGTCATCCCTGACGTGAGGGTTTCGCAATAACAAACCCCTATCCCAGGCTCGGTCTATCCAAGAATCATTATTGCTACTGTTTAAACCCGGCATTCGCCGGGTTTTCTCTTTTAGGTGGTGATGTTTCAGTGTGCTGAGAAGGCGGTTGGTGGGGGAGTATGTGACCAAGACCGTCGCCCGTGGGACGCGGGCGTCGAGCCCCCATGGACGACCCACAGGGATGTGGGAAGTGTCCCGAAGCGCCGGGAGCGCGTAGGGGCCGGGTTCACGGCG
>CBFGWO010000021.1:0-29305 GCA_965652595.1 uncultured Cellvibrio sp.
GCTCAAGCGTGGGCGGGTGATTGACGATGCGTTTATCGGCACTGGCTCGCGCCTGGTGTATGGCTATGGCTTGCCCACGCTCCTGTTTATCAGCAGTGCCACCAGCGACTTCGGCGCTATGGCGGATCTGCGAGTATTGATGGCCATGGGCGCAATGACACTGCTGGTGTTTGCGCTTACGCAATTCAGTGCGCGCTGGTGTGTGTCCCAGGTGCGCGACCAAGGCGTCTTTGTTCAGGGCGCTTTTCGCGGCAATCTGGTGATTATTGGCTTGGCGTTTTGTGCCAATGCCTATGGTGAAAAGGGGCTGGCGATAGCAGCACTGCCGGTGGCGATAACGGTGATTCTCTACAATCTGCTGTCGGTTTACACACTGCATCGCAGTCTGAGCGATACATCACTTGGATCGTCGCAGCAGCTGTGGCGGGGAATAGTGCGCAATCCTCTGATTATCGCCATTCTTGCCGGGCTGTTGGTCAATGCCTTGGCTTTTCCCCTACCAAAATTGCTGCGCGATAGCGCCAATTATCTTGGCCAGATGGTGTTGCCCTTGGCGCTGATTTGTATTGGCGGCGCCTTGAATCTAAAACAGCTGCGTCACTTTGATAAAGCTGTATTTATTGCCTCGGTATGGAAACTGCTGCTCTCACCGATGATCGCCTGTGGGATTGCCTGGGCCTTGGGCGTGCGCGATGAGGCTATGACGGTGTTGTTTTTTCTGGCGGCATCACCCACCGCGACGGTGAGTTTTGTGATGGTGCAGGCGCTTGGCGGCAATGGCCGACTTGCGGCCAATATTATCGTGCAAACCACGCTGGTTTCGCTGATTACGGTGACGCTGGGCCTGTGGTTGTTGCAAGTGGGTCAGCTGGTGTAATTGAACGCTGGACGCGACAGGGATTGCCCAGTGCCACCACGCCCGGTGGCATATCGCGAGTCACGACACTGCCGGCACCAATCACCGAACCCTTGCCGATGGTTACACCAGGCATCACCAATACGCCACCACCCAACCAGCAATCGTCTTCGATAGTGATGGGTGCAATCACTTCCAGCCCGCTCGCACGTTCCCGCACATCCAAGGGATGGGTGGTGGTGTAGAGCTGAACGCCCGGCCCGAGCAATACGCGATCCCCAATAACAATGGCCGCTGCATCCAGCATTACGCAGTTATGGTTTGCGTAAAAATTATCGCCGAGAAAAATATTGCTACCGTAATCGCAAAAAAAGTTCGGTTCAATATAGGGCTTGTTGGCGCGGCCAAACAGCGATTGGTAAATCGGCTCCCGCGCCTTGCGCTGATCAGCGCGCAACCCATTGAGTTGCTGGCAAAGCATCTTGGCTTTTTTGCGCGCTGCCATCAGGTGTGGCTCAAACGGGTTGACGGTGGTAAATTCGTGCACCTGCCTGCTCCCAAGTGAAAATTATGTCTGTTGATTCTGATACTAACATCCAGCAAGCCGTCGAAACCTGGCTACACCGGGTCGTTATCGGCCTAAACCTCTGCCCCTTCGCCGCAAAACCCACCAGCGAAGGCCGCGTCAGATTTAGCGTTAGCCGCTCGGTGGATGAAGCAGGCTTATTGGCAGATCTGGAAGCCGAACTGCAGCGACTGGATGGGACACCCGCCAGTGAACTGGAGACGACCTTGGTGATTGTGCCAGATTACTTGCAGGATTTTTTCGACTACCGCCAGTTTTTGCACTGGACAGAATCCTGGCTCAAACGCAACGGCTGGCGCGGCGTCTACCAAATTGCCAGCTTTCACCCCAATTATTGTTTCGCCGGTGCCGAACCGGAGGACGCAGAAAATCTCACCAACCGCTCTCCCTATCCCATTCTTCATTTGATTCGTGAAGAGAGTCTTGCGCGGGCTTTGGAGTTTTTTCCGGATGTCGATCAGGTTCCGGAAAGAAATCGGTTGCGTGTCGCAGACTTGAATAAAGAGCAAAGAAAATTACTTTTCCCTTATCTATTTTGTGGTTAGAAATTGCAGGCAGCACTGAGGTGCGAGGACTGGGGGTGCTACTTCTGAAACCCTCACGTCATGGACGACGTGAGGGAGCTACATGGGTGAAGCAAGCGTTTGCAAAGCACTGCTTTGCGCGCAGCTGAACGCCCGGCGGCTTCGCCGCTGGGCCGGCCCCGAAGGGTATTTATGCGTTTTCAGAAAGTGCACCACCAGCCCTTACGCCGTTCTTTACTAAAGCGACTGGCCTTGATGAACGCTAAACGCATCAATCAATTCCATCACCCGCAAAGCTTCCTCCAGGCTACAAGGATTATCCCCACCGTCCGAAAAATAACAATTCACCGCCTCAATCATCGGTTGCTGGATATGCGGTGGATTGGGCAGACGAAATTCTTCCTCTGCTCCATCGCGGTAAAGCCGAATTACCTGCTCACCAAAAAAATTAATCGTCACCCGCCCTTTAGTGCCGATAATTTCACACTCGTCTCGCGTCTCGCTCGTCGGAACCGCAAAATGCCAGCGCCCCTGAAATTCCACGCCTGACGCAAAACGCGCCCAACCGATAACACAGTCGTCAGCGGGGTAGAGCCCTGCTTGGTTGGTTGCAAAACCGCTAGCCTGAGTTGCCGGGCCAAACCAATGCAGCATCAAATCCAACTGGTGGGGCGAAAGATCATGAAAAAGCCCGCCGCCAGAAAGTGCGGGATTAACTCGCCAGTTCTCTTCTGTTTGAGCAATCAATTTGGACGCGGCAGGTTGCAACATGTCCAGGCGCGCCAACAATGGCTTGCCGATAGCGCCACCCAAAATTAACTCGCGCATTTTGATAAAGCAGGGTAAAAAACGCCGGTAATGGGCGACGCACACTTTCTGGTGGGTCTTATCGCGCGCCGCGATAATCTCGGCGCACTCGGCGGCGTTTAGCGTCACCGGCTTTTCGATATAAACATCTTTACCTGCTTTAAGCGCCGCTAAAGCGTAGTCCTTGTGCTGCGCGGGCGGCGTGGCTATGTAGATGGCATCAATGTCGGGATGGGCGAGCAGTGCGTCCGCATCGCTGTACCACAGGGGAACCTGGTGACGTTCGGCAAAATTGCGCGCTTTATCGGCGTTGCGGCGCATAACCGCAACCAGTTGCGAATTTGGTGCCTTGTAAAAGCCGGGGCCACTTTTAATTTCGGCTACATCACCCGCGCCGATAATGCCCCAGCGAATAATTTTATTTGTGTGCATAAATGCATCCAGATTTTAAGGCTTGAGCACCAGCTTGGGTTTTTTCCGATTGGGATAGCAGGTGCGGCAGATTTCGCACACAGTGCCATCGCAGCTGCGCGCGCCGCAGAATTCGCGGCCGTAATAAATAATTTGCAAATGCAGCGCATTCCAGTGCTCTTTGGGAAAGAGTCGCTTCAGATCTTTTTCGGTTTGCACCACATTTTTGCCGTTGGTCAGCCCCCAACGTTGCGCAAGGCGATGAATATGGGTGTCCACCGGAAATGCCGGGTGGCCAAAGGCCTGACTCATGACCACGCTGGCCGTTTTGTGGCCTACCCCCGGCAATCGCTCAAGTGCTTGCCAGTCTTCAGGCACCTGTCCGCCGTGCTCTTCCACGAGCATGCGTGATAGTACGGAAATGGCTTTGGATTTTTGCGGTGAGAGTCCGCAGGGGCGAATGACGGCTTGAATGTTTTCAACCGGCACCTGCGCCATAGCGTAGGGATTGTCCGCCAGTTGCCATAGTTGTGGCGTTACCTGATTAACGCGCTCGTCGGTGCATTGCGCTGAAAGCAAAACCGCGATAAGCAGCGTGTAGGCATCTGTGTGTTGCAGGGGAATAGGTGGCTGTGGGTAGAGTTGCTGCAGCTTGTGCAGAATAAAATCCACGCGCTCGGCTTTGGTGAGATTTTTAATCGTGGCCATAGCGCTCGATCACTTCACCTTGGGTCAAAGACGCTGCATAAAGCGACGAATACTCTCAGCCGCTTGAACGCATTCTTCGAGAGAAGCGACCAGCGCCATGCGCACATAGTCTTGTCCGGGATTAACCCCATTCGCCTCCCGTGCCAGAAAGCTGCCGGGTAATACCGTGATATTTTCTTCGGCATACAAACGCTGCGCAAATTCATCGCCCTTGATGGGGGTTTTGGGCCAGAGATAAAAACTGGCGTCAGGGCGTTGTACATCGATCACCCCATTGAGAACAGATAAAACCGCATCAAATTTAGCGCGGTAGGCAGCGCGATTTTCTCGTACATGGGCTTCGTCCTGCCAGGCGAGGGTACTGGCAATTTGCGTGGGCACCGGCATGGCACAACCGTGGTAGGTGCGGTAGAGCAAGAACTTTTTCAGTATCTGCGCATCCCCCGCCACAAAACCAGAGCGCAGGCCCGGCAAGTTGGAACGCTTGGACAGACTGTGAAACACCACGCAGCGCGCAAAGTCGTGGCGGTCCATTTCGGCACAGGCCTGTAGCAGGCCGACGGGCGGATTGGCTTCGTCAAAGTACAGCTCGGAATAGCATTCATCAGAGGCGATGACAAAATCGTATTCATCAGCCAGTGCGATAAGCTTTTTCAGTTGAGCGCTGCTTATCACCGCACCAGTGGGGTTTCCTGGAGAACAGATAAAGAGCAGCTGGCAGCGCTGCCATATCTCCGGGGCTACCGCATCAAAGTCGGGAATAAACTGATTGTCGGCAGTGCAGTTAAGAAAATGCAATTGAGCACCGGCGAGCAGTGCCGCACCTTCGTAAATTTGATAGAAGGGATTGGGGCTCACCACCAGTGGCGCGGGTTTGTCCGGGTCTATCACCGCTTGGGCGAAGGCGAATAATGCTTCGCGTGTGCCGTTGACTGGCAACACCTGCTGCTCTGCACTCAAGCTGCCTTTGGAGAGTAAAAAGCGCTTGCTGGCCCATGTGGCTATCGCCTGACGCAAGCTGTCCATACCCTTGGTGCTGGGGTATTGCGAGAGTGTGTCGAGATTATCCCTCAAGCTTTGCAGCACAAATGCAGGCGGTTCATGTTTGGGTTCGCCAATAGACAGGGCGATATGGGCCAGTGATGCAGACGGCGTAAAGCCTGCCTTGAGCGCTGCGAGCTTTTCAAAGGGGTAGGGGTGAAGTAAGGCGAGTTTGGGATTCATAGTATCTTGTTCGATGTGTAGACCAGCTGGCAGGTTAGCTGCTTCATCAATATTAGCCTGTGGCGCGCTTGTCCAGTTGTTCGCAAATTTCACGCTGCAAATCGGCGCAGAGCTTTGGGTCACTGAGTGCCTGGCCCTGGCTGTCGGTTATAAAAAAGATATCTTCTACCCGTTCACCCAGAGTGGCGATTTTGGCGTTTTGCAGTTGAATATCAAATTGCAAAAAGATGCGACCAATACAGGCCAAGAGGCCGGGGCGATCGGGGCTGATAACTTCCAGCATGGTATGACCGCTCAGAATGTCGTTACTTAAAGAAGTGCGCGTGGGCATGGCAAAGTATTTGAGGCGGCGCGGCGTGCGGCGGGTAATGACTTCTGAATATTTGTCGGCTAAACGCAGTTCATCCAGCAGGGCTTGATGAATCTGCTTAAGTAGCGCCGGGTTAGTGCCCAGGGGTTCGCCGTCCTGATTCAGTACAAAAAACGTGTCTATGGTGTAGCCAGAGTTGGAGTTGTAAATGCGCGCGTCCTGAATGCTCAGGTTCAACTGATCCAGTGCTGTAGCAACGGCAACAAACACGTTTTTGCGCTCCTTGCTGCGCACAAAAATCTGGGTGGCTCCCGCCAGTTCTTTGCTGGTGGTTCTTTTGATCAATACCAGCGGGCCTTCTTCCTGCTGCTCCGCCATTGCCTGGGTGTGCCAGGCAATGTCCTGGAAGCTTTCACGCAGAAAATATTCCTCGCCCATATCGCCCCAAATCTGCTGGGTACGCTCGGCGCTGATGCCTTTGCGCTCCAGTTTGCGAATAGCTGCCTGTTGGGTTTCTTCGATTAAATCCTGCTTGTCGATATTGGTTTCCAGCCCGCGGCGCAGGGCGCGGCGGGTATCCAGGTAGAGTTGGCGCAAGAGGCTGGCGCGCCAGGTATTCCACAATTCTTTGTTGGTGCCGTTGATATCCGCAACTGTCAGGCAGTAGAGATAATCCAGGTGCAACTGGTCGCCCACCATCAGCGCAAACTTATGGATGACATCCGGATCAGAAATATCCTGTTTTTGCGCCACCGCCGACATCAGCAGATGCTGCTCCACCAGCCAGCAAATCAGCCGGGTTTCGCGCGGTGAAATACCGTGGCGCTGGCAAAACTCTTCAGCATCGACAGCGCCGAGGGTGGAGTGATCACCGCCGCGACCCTTGGCGATATCGTGGTAAAGGCCAGAGATATAAAGTAATTCGATTTTGGGCAGACGATTGACCACATGGGCTGCCACCGGAAAATCTTCCTTGGCGGAGGGCAACAGGAAGTTGCACATGTTCTGCACCACTTTCAGCGTGTGCGCATCGACGGTGTAGATATGAAACAAATCGTGCTGCATCTGGCCGGTGACGCGACCAAATTCCGGCAGGTAAAGCCCGAGGATACCGTAGCGGGTCATGCGTTTTAGCTGCTCCACCAGCCCCTCGCTCTGCTGCAAGAGTTTGAGAAACAGCTGGGTGTTTTTCGAGTCGCGACGA
The DNA here is from genome assembly GCA_965652595.1 of uncultured Cellvibrio sp. Lineage (GTDB taxonomy): Bacteria > Pseudomonadota > Gammaproteobacteria > Pseudomonadales > Cellvibrionaceae > Cellvibrio. The sequence goes on from CBFGWO010000021.1 coordinate 6,631, forward strand.
TAATCGTCGTCGATCAGGTAGCGATGGGCGCGCAGCAGGCGAATGGTGGAGGCGTGCACGCCTTCAATTTCCGGGCGCTGGGCCATCAATACAAAAATTTCCAGCAGGGTCGAGGGTCGCTCTTCAAACACAGCGTCGTTTACAGCCTGAATATAGCCGTCGCATAGCTGGAAGCGATCGTTGATCGGGGTGATTTCCTGGGGAGTATCCTTGCGCAGAATCACCTGCTGCAAGTATTGCAGGAGCACGTCGTTTAATTCGCGCAGTGCCAGTACCGTGCGGTAGTACTTGTGCATAAACTGCTCTACGGCGAGGTTTTCGCTGTTGTCCGAGTAGCCAAAGAGTTTTGCCAGTTCGCGCTGGTGGTCAAACAGCAGCCGCTCTTCGGCGCGCTTGGCGACCATGTGCAAGCCGTAGCGCACGCGCCAGAGAAACTCCTCGCCACTGTAGAGCATGGAAAATTCTTCTTCGGTGAAAAAACCTTGCCCATGCAATTGTTTGAGTGTGCGCACCAGATAGTAGCGCTTGGCTACCCAGCAGATTACTTGGATATCGCGCAGGCCGCCGGGTGCATTTTTGATATTGGGCTCGAGGTTATATTCGGTGTCGTTGTACTTTTGGTGACGCAGAATTTGCTCATCCCATTTCGCGCGAAAAAATTCATCGGCGGGCCAAAGCTGCTCCGGCGAAGACAAATCTTGCAGCTCGGCACGCAGAGACTCATCCCCCACCAGCGTGCGCGACTCCATGATATTGGTGGCGACAGTAATATCATCGCGGGCAATGTCCACGCACTGTTTAACGGTGCGTACACTGTGGCCTATTTCCAGGCCTATATCCCACAGCAGGGTAAGAAAGCGCTCGACATTGTCGCGGCAGTCCGGCAGGACTTCCGGCTGGTGCAAAATCAGCAAGTCAATATCGGAAAAGGGATGAAGCTCGCCGCGACCATAACCGCCCACGGCTTCGAGGCTGATGCCCGGCGGCCAGTCAAACTGGTACCAGGCGTAATGCAGAATGCAGTCGATAAACAGGGCGCGTTCATACACCAGGGTGCGTATATCTTCGCCCTCACAAAAACGCACATTGAACTGTCCGTTGGCGGCCGCCAAAGCGTCTTTGAATATCGGGATAACCGGCTGTTCACTCAGCGCCCGACGAAAGCGGCTTTGATCAAAAAAGAACAGCGGTCTTTCGAAGTAGGGCGTCGAGGGGTTGAGCATGATCTAGATGACTTCCCCTTGGCGCAGCGTGAACACTTCCACCCCGTCTTTGGTCACCGCCATGGTGTGCTCCCACTGGGCGGACAAGCGGCCATCTTTGGTTTCCACTGTCCAGCCATCGCTCTTGAGTTTGGTGTGGGGCTTGCCCGCGTTGATCATGGGCTCGATGGTAAAGGTCATGCCCTCTTGCAGCACCATGCCAGTGCCGGGGCGACCGTAGTGGAGAATTTGCGGATCTTCGTGAAACACCTTGCCGACACCGTGGCCACAGTACTCGCGCACCACCGAATAATAGTTGGCCTCGGCGTGCTGCTGGATCACATGACCTATATCGCCGAGAGTGCAGCCGGGTTTTACCAGGCGAATCGCCTTGTACATGCACTCCTGGGTCACCTGCACCAGCCGCTCGGCATGGGAGGCAGGCGTACCTACAAAATACATGGCGCTGGTGTCGCCGTGGTAACCCTCATAGATGACGGTGACATCAATATTGATGATGTCACCGTTCTTGAGCACTTTTTTGTCGGAGGGAATGCCGTGGCACACCACCTGGTTAACCGAGGTGCAAATAGACTTGGGAAAACCGCGATAGCCCAGGCAGGCGGGAATGGCTTTTTGCACATTGACGATATGGTCGTGGCAGATCTTGTCGAGTTCGGCGGTGGTGACGCCGGGTTGGACGTAGGCGCCGATCATGTCGAGCACTTCGGCGGCCATACGGCCAGCGATGCGCATTTTGGCGAGTTCGTCGGGGGTTTTGATAATTACGGACATAACCAGCGTGCTGCTCTCAAGAGGTGCAAAGGGCCGCCATTCTAAACGATTGAGCGGGGTTTTGGTGGTTTTTGCTGGTTGAGACCGGGGTGTTTGGTGCCACTAAGCGAGAGGGACTATGGGGTGGTTGGGGTTCTGAAAACGCATGGATACCCTTCGGGACCGGCCCGGCAGCACAGCCGCCGGGCGTTCAGCTGCGCGCAAAGCAGTGCTTTGCAAACGCTTGCTTCACCCATGTAGCTCCCTCGCGTCGTCCATGACGCGAGGGTTTCAGAACCCCAACCACCCCATAGCCCATAGGTAGGCGCTGATACTTGGAGGATCTAAAGTGGGCACCAAAAATTGAGGGTGGGGGAGGAGTACATCTGCTGCTGTGAGCCAGTCTTCCCAAAGAACCCCACCTCCACCCGCCCCACACTACGAAGTTCTTCAAATACCAACTAACGCGAACGAATCACCGACAAGGCATGAATCACCCCGCGCAATTCCGCCAGGCCCTTCATCCGTCCCGCAAAGGAATAGCCAGGATTAATCCCCGCTTTACCAATCTCATCCGCCATCAAATGCCCGTGATCCGGGCGCATCGCGATCTTCGGCAGATTAACGCCCGCCTTATCCCGGCGCGCCTCCTCGTCCAGCAGCGCCTCGATCAGGCCCACCATATCGTTATCGCCATCCAGATGATCCGATTCATAAAAAGAACCATCATCCTCGCGCTTGATATTGCGCAGGTGCACAAAATAAATCCGCTCGCCAAACTCCTTCGCCATAGCCACCAGATCGTTATCGCAGCGGGCGCCGTAGGAACCGGCGCAGAGAGTCAGGCCATTGGCGGGGCTGGGGGCGGCATTGAGCAGGGCGCGGGCATCCTCGGCGGTGGACACCACACGAGGCAGGCCAAATAACGAAAAGGGTGGGTCGTCCGGGTGGATGGCCAGGCGGGCGCCTACTTCCTCGGCGACGGGCACCACCTCTTGCAAAAAGGCAAAAAGGTTGGCGCGCATACCGGCGTCGCCCATTTGGATGAATTGGTCAATGGCGGCGCGAATACCCTCGCGGTCGTAGGAACCTTCGCCTCCGGGCAGGCCAGCGATGATGTTCTTTTCCAGCAACGCCTTTTCTTCAGCGCTCATGGCATCCAGGCGCGCCTTGGCCTTGGCCAGTACCTCGGGTTGGTAGTCATTTTCCGAGCCGGGGCGTTGCAGGATGTAAACGTCATAGGCGGCAAAATCGCTCATTTCAAAGCGCAACGCCTGGGACTTATTGGGCAATGTGTAGCTGAGGTTGGTGCGGGTCCAGTCCACCACCGGCATAAAGTTGTAGCAAATATCGAACACGCCCGCGGCGGCCACGTTGCGGATTGACTGCTTATAGTTGTCGATGTACTGGCGGTAGTTGCCGGTTCGGGTTTTGATGTCGTTGTGCAGCGGGATACTCTCGATCACCGCCCACTCCAGGCCATGAGCCTTGATCATGGCCTTGCGCTCCAGGATATCTGCCATAGGCCAAACGGCGCCGGTGGGGATATGGTGCAGAGAGGTAACTATGCCGGTCGCCCCGGCTTGTGCGATGTGCTGCAGGGAGACAGGGTCTTTGGGGCCGAACCAGCGCCAGGTTTCTTTCATGTTAATGGGTTGCCGTATTGAGGGATGAATAGCGGCTATTAAAGGACAATCAAGACTAGTATGCAAGTTAAGGAAAGTGATGAGTTCTGCTCAGAATTGTTTAGTAGCGCTGTGTCAGTAGGGTTTCGTCATCCATTTGTTTAGTCATGAAGGTGACCCGCTCGAGAAAGGCATCACGGTCTTCAGCAGGTATCGGCTCTGCAAGTGGGATTTTGGCGGTCAAAGGATTCACCGGGCGGTTATTGATGTGTAACTCGTAATGAAAGTGGGCGCCTGTTACGCGGCCGGTAGCACCGGAAAGTGCGATGCGTTGCCCCCGCTCCACCCGCTGGCCTGGACGAATAAGCGTTTTGTGCAGATGTAAATAGCGGGTTTTGTATTGGCCATGGTGCTGAATTTCAATATAACGGCCCGCGTACGGATGATGTTCTACCCGAATAACAGTGCCCGCTGCGGCTGCCAGCACGGGGGTGCCAATAGGTGCGGCAAAGTCGGTGCCATTGTGTGGGCGCACCCGACCGGTTACCGGATGCAAGCGGCGTGGATTAAAATCGTCTGTGATATGAAACTTGCGCGACAGGGGTACACGCATAAAAGCGCGCTCCAGGCTTTCCCCATTCGCACTATAAAATTGACCGTTAGCGTGCAGAAACGCATCAAGCTGGTGGTGGCGATTGAATATTCGCACCCCTTCGATACGGCTCTGACCTGTGGTCTCAGCCCCAACATAATTGTCACTGCGAATTACTTGAAAACGATCCCCGGCGTGAATTTCGCGAGAAAAATTCACTCGGTCACGAAATAGCTGATGAATCGTCGCAATGTCGCCATCGCTTAGACCGGCATTTTTGGCTGAGACATAAAAACTGCCGTGAACAGTGCCTGCGAAGGTTTTGCTGTGCCACTCACCGGCATTCAGCTGCTCTTGATAGCTAAATTCCCCGTTGTTTTCACGCTGATAGAGCACTCGATGGCCCGCATGTATGAAGAGCTCCATTGATTGCAATTGTTGGTTCTCATCGAGTTGGAATGTCAGTCTATGACCTGGGCGTAACACATCCAGCGCTAATAAAGATTGGTCGGCGGCCATTACCTGATGCATCTGTTGTTGACTAAATCCCTGCGAAGAAAAAATGCGGCTTAAGGTGTCTCCTGGCTCAATGTCATAGTGATGTTTACTGTCATCTTGCATTTGTGGTTTCGCCTCGGTGGACGTCGAGTTCTGTAAGTGCTGCGGCAGGTGATTTGTGTATGTTTCTGCACGCGATTGGTACACGCTTTCATTTAATACCTTAGGCATCAGTTCGGCAGTAGGTTGCACTGAAGTGCCGGGTGGGTTTGGCCACAAAATAAGAATGACGGAAAATGCTGTCAGTAAGAGCAGCGCTCGCTGATGAATTGGTGGAAGATTTACAGCAGTGTCTGAAACAGGTAGGGGCATTTGTTAGCGCTCCATGGCTATCTAGTCGTGTTTTTTTTGCAAAAAAAGGCCTTGCTGCGAAAGCAGGGCGTGGGTCATGCACTTGTTTGTTTGTTCAGAGGTTTCCCAGCCTGAGGTAATTGGCGGGATCTTGTTGCTGACCATTGAGGAGTATTTCAAAATGCAGATGTGGTCCAGTCACGCGTCCTGTGGTACCAACGGTACCTATTGGCTCACCTGCTTTAACGATTTGGCCTGCGGTAATAAAAAAGTCGTCCAGGTGAGCGTAGAGCGTTTGATAGCCGTGGCCATGGTCAATCAACACCGTTTTGCCATATCCGCTGTTCAAACTGGTGGCGTCAGCAATTAACACCCTGCCTTTATAAGTTGCCTTGACGGTGGTGCCTGCTGCAGCACCGAAGTCCATGCCCTGATGGGGTCTGTTTTGTCGAATTGGATGTTTTTCGGCATAAAACGAAGTTACTCGCACTTCCCCGACAGGTAGCAACCACTCCTGCGGCGGATCACTGTAACCAAGTCCGGAACTGCTCATTTGCAGCGCCAACAGGCTGCAAATGAGCGCGATGCTGATGCGCCATTTTTTCCAGGCTGTTAACTTTGGCGGACGATGGAACAACTGCTGTAATCGCTGTTGGTAAAAAGCTTGGTCGGTATTGCCGTGAATAAAACCCGGCATCAATGAGGAAAGATGACTGCCTTGGCTCAGCTTTAAGCTGTTAAGCAGCGTCTGGCCATAAATCCTTGTCAGTTCTGGTTGCTTTGCTAACACCGCCTGATCAACAGCGAGTTCAATACTGCGGATAAACGCTTGCTCAATGTGCCTTAGCGCAGGGATAAACCAACAGAATGCGACTAACACGCGCAGCACCAATAATTGTTGTGGGTCGCGCCTTTTGAGGTGTGTCAGTTCATGGGCCACCAACAAATGGCGTTGTTGTGCTGACAGTTGCCAAATATATGCCGGTACCACCAATACCATGCGGTTCCAACCGGCAACAAATGGCGAAATGGCCGCTTGAGTTTTACGGATCTCGACAGTCGGTGATATCGAAGCCTGTTGTGTGGCGCTTAGGAGTATGGCAGGCGCTATCGGCTCGGCCAGCTGTATCAGCTGCTGTAGTTGTCGCCATTGCTTCGCCACTCGCGCAACCCGCAACAGACTCACAAAACACACCGCACCCAGTAGCAAGGTCCAAAATTGCTCCACGCCCGTTTGCTGCTGAATTAAGCCAGGGTGCTCAGGTTGCAAGCCAAGGGTTTGGATCGAATAGACAGTGTCTTGGAGTAAGACCGAAGGAATGGTCCAGTGCTGGCCCAGCTGAGGTAGCGGCAGTAATGGTAGAAAGCAGAGAGCGAGCAGGCACCAATAGAAGGTCGGCCATTGCTGTAAACCGGGAATTTTTCTCAGCAACAGCAGGTTGCTTAACCACAGCAGCCCAGCCCATAGACTGCACAGTAACAACGACATCAGCAGTTGTTGCGCCATGTTACGCGTCCTTTTTATTCGTCGGTGTGGACTCTTGCCTGGCTAAATCCACAAGTAGCTTTTCTAAATCTGCGATTTCATCTGCACTTACCAATTTGCTGTTAGCGAACATCGCCACCGGCAAGGGGCCATTGATTTCAAAAACCCTGGTTGCAAAATCCTGAACATAGGCGGCCAGGGTGGGCATTTTGTCCAGCAGTGCTGTGTAACTATTTTTATTGCCATGGCTTTCACAGGCAATAAAGCCTTTGGCGCCCATCCGCTCCAGCGTTTTTCGGGTAGAGGAGTAACCCCAGCCCAGCAGCGGCACCAGTTCGTCATGCAACTCGCGGGCAGTAAGCGGTTGTTTTAACCAGAGTAATTTAAGAATTTCCAGTTCGGGTGCGGTGGGTTGGTGCATAACATTCTTATCAGCTTAGGGGTGAGTGGCTGTAGAGTGCGACACTTGTCACAGTCAAGTCAAGCAGAATTTGCGACAAGTGTCGCAGGCGTCATCCAGGTTTTACTTTGGCGAGGCCTGGATCAGCCGCATGTCGGCTGGTAATTCGGCGACAAATCCAGTGAGCAGTATTTCCTGGCGTTAACTGCCTGCTTGATCTTTTGCTGCCCGTTTGTGGTTTATCTGTCACTCAGTTTGTGGTATAAAGCGCGCCTCTTTTGCCCAGGCTCCGGCCAAAGCGAGGAGAAAACAGGCAAGAACCTGGGTTTTTGTCGGGCATTTCGATGCCAATCATCACTTAACGTCACACATATACCGGCACATGTTACCTGGGTGCCCAAGGCGCAAGCCACGGGTTGGTGCATGGGGTATATGGAGGCCTAACCCGTACAGGAAAACGCTATGCCACAAGTCAGTATGCGCGACATGTTGTCCGCCGGTGTCCACTTTGGTCACCAAACCCGTTACTGGAACCCCAAGATGAACCGTTACATCTTCGGCGCCCGTAACAAGATTCACATCATTAACCTGGAACATACCGTTCCGGCCTTCAATGAAGCCCTGGCGCTGATCCAGCAAATGGCTTCCCAGAAGAAGAAAATCCTCTTTGTTGGTACCAAGCGCGCTGCGCAAAAAACCATCAAGGAACAAGCTGAGCGCGCTGGCCAGCCGTTTGTTAGCCATCGCTGGTTGGGCGGTATGCTCACCAACTACAAAACCATCCGCGCTTCCATTCGTCGCCTGCGCGATCTGGAAACCCAGAGCCAGGATGGCACTTTTGCCAAACTGACCAAGAAAGAAGCCCTGATGCGCACCCGCGATATGGAGAAGCTTGAGCGCTCCATTGGTGGCATTAAAGAAATGAGCGGCTTGCCGGACGCTATGTTTGTGATTGACGTTGACCACGAGCGTATCGCGATTCAGGAAGCCAACAAGCTGGGCATTCCGGTGATCGGGATTGTAGATACCAACAGCAACCCCGATGGTATTGACTACGTAATCCCCGGCAACGATGACGCCATTCGCGCCGTCAAGCTCTACGCTACCGCCGTAGCTGACGCTTGCCTCGAAGGCGGCAAATCGGCTTCAGCAGTGCCCAACAAAGATGAATATGTTGCGGCCGAAGAAGGTTCTGCCGAGTAACTCCGGGCGCTCTGCGACATGCGAAAGGGGGCTATGCCCCCTTTTTTCAAACTCGAATTTGCACATTTATTGAGGACAAAACCATGACAGCTGTTTCCGCAACTATGGTAAAAGAACTGCGCGACCGCACTGGTCTGGGCATGCTGGAATGTAAAAAAGCGCTGGCTGATGCCAACGGCGATATCGAACTGGCTATTGAAAACCTGCGCAAGGTTTCTGGCTTGAAGGCCGCTAAAAAAGAAGGTCGCACCGCCGCTGATGGCGTGGTTGCGGTAAAAGTGGCCGCCGACAATAGCTACGGTATTGCGGTTGAAGTTAACTCTGAAACTGACTTTGTTGCGCGCGATGCTGGCTTCCTGGCGTTCGTGAACTCGGTGGTTGAAAAAGCATTTGCCAACAAGCAAACCGACGTGGCCGCTCTGATGGATGGCGAGTTGGAAGCAACTCGTGAAGCCCTGGTACAAAAAATCGGCGAAAAAATCAGCGTGCGTCGCATCAGCCTGGTAGAGGGTGGTGTTGTGGGCGGTTACGTTCACCTCAACAACCGCATCGCGGTTCTGGTGCAGCTGGAAGGCGGCAATGAAGAAACGGCGAAAGACGTTGCCATGCACGTTGCGGCGGTTAACCCCCAAGTGGTTAGCTCAGACCAAATGCCTGCCGAGCTGGTTGAGAAAGAAAAAGACATTATCCGCGCCCAGCCAGATATGGCCGGTAAGCCTGCGGAGATCGTTGAAAAAATGATCGGCGGTCGTATCAACAAGTTCCTTAAGGAAGCCAGCCTGGTTGACCAGCCCTTTGTGAAGAACCCGGAGCAAACCGTTGCCCAGTTCGCCAAAGCGGCAGGCGCCACCGTCAAGAGCTTTGTGCGCCTGGAAGTGGGCCAAGGCATCGAGAAAGAGGTGGTGGACTTCGCTGCCGAGGTGGCTGCTCAGGTGGCTGCGTCCAAGGGCTGATCTGCTGCTATACCCCTCTCGGTCCCAGGTCTGGGGCGAGTCTCCCTTTCTGGGGCGAGTCTCCGGGGGGAGTCCCTAAAAAGAGGCTGAGTGTGTCCCACTCAGCCTCTTTTTGCTGGTAAACTGCCGCAATTTTGTCGTGCCCCCAAATAGCTCGCGCCCATAGCCCGCCCTTGTAAGGAGATCTCTATGTCCAATTCCCGCGATAAAAAGTACAAGCGCATTCTGCTTAAACTCAGCGGTGAAGAATTAATGGGCAGTGAGGGTTTCGGGATAGATCCCAAGGTGCTGGATAAAATGGCCCTGGAGATTGGCCAGTTGGTCGGTATAGGTGTTCAGGTAGGTTTGGTGATTGGTGGCGGTAACCTGTTTCGCGGTGCAGCACTGAGTGCCGCCGGTCTGGACAGAGTCACAGGCGATCATATGGGCATGTTGGCCACAGTGATGAATGCCCTGGCCATGCGCGACGCTCTGGAACGCAGCAATATCTCCTCGCGTGTTATGTCCGCTATTCCCATGAGCGGAATTGTTGAGCACTACGACCGCCGTCGCGCCATCCGCTTTTTAAATTCGGGCGAAGTGGTCATTTTCGCAGCGGGCACAGGCAATCCTTTTTTTACCACCGATTCCGCAGCCTGCTTGCGCGGTATCGAAGTTGAGGCCGACATAGTACTCAAGGCGACCAAGGTCGATGGCGTTTACACCGCTGATCCCAAAAAGGACCCCAGCGCAACCAAATACGATCGTCTTTCTTACGACGAGGTGCTGGACAAAAAACTCGGTGTGATGGATCTCACCGCCATTTGTCTTTGCCGTGAACACGATATGCCAGTGCGGGTGTTCCGCATGGGCAAATCCGGCGCCCTGCTGAATATTGTGGTGGGTAGCAACGAAGGCACACTGATTGAAGAGGAAAAAAGTGCATGATTAACGATATCAAACAGGATGCGGAAAGCCGCATGAAAAAAGCCGTTGAAGCCTTGGCACACAACTTCAACCGAATTCGCACCGGCCGCGCGCACCCCAGCCTGCTGGATGGCATTATGGTCAACTACTATGGCGCAGAAACGCCCTTGAGTCAGGTAGCCAATATCAACGTGGAAGACGCGCGCACCCTGTCGCTCAGCCCCTGGGAGCGCAACCTGGTACCCGAGATTGAAAAAGCCATTATGAAATCCAATTTGGGTTTGAATCCCTCCACCAACAATGGTGTGATTCGAATTCCTCTGCCCATGCTCACCGAAGAAACCCGCAAAAACTTCATTAAGCAGGCGAAAGCCGAGGCAGAAAATGGCCGTGTTGCGGTGCGCAATGTGCGTCGCGATGTGTTGGCCAGCGTGAAGGCTCTGCTCAAAGACAAGGCGATCAGCGAAGATGACGACCGCCGTGCGCAAGACGATATTCAAAAAATAACCGATAAATACATTGCCGAAGTCGATAAAGCCCTGGCCGCCAAAGAGGCGGATCTGATGGCTATCTAAGGCCGCCAGCGGGGCGCTGCTGCGTCGCCCCGCGATTCTCAAGCAAGCCAGGAGTTGTGCGTGACTGACAACAAGCTGCGTCATCTGGCCATCATCATGGATGGCAACAATCGTTGGGCCAAACAGCGCGGCATGTCTGGTATATCCGGCCATAAAGTGGGTGTCGAGCGCATCCGCGATGTCATGGCGGCATGCCAGGAGTTGCAAATAGAAGTTCTCACGGTTTTTGCCTTTAGCAGTGAAAACTGGAAGCGTCCTCCCAAAGAGGTTGAGGCGCTCATGTCCTTGTTCCATCTGTACCTCAAGCAAGAGGCCAAAGAGCTGCGCAAAAAAGGTGTGCGCCTGCGTGTGGTAGGTAATCGCAGCCGTTTTAGTCCTGGTATTTGCCAAGCGATTGAAACCGCTGAAGAGATCACCCGTGAAGGGCAAACTACGCTGGTTATCGCCGCTGATTATGGCGGCCGCTGGGACATCGCCCAGGCCGCGCAAAAACTTGGGCAAGCAGTGGCTGAGGGGCAGTTGCAACCCGAACAGATAGATGAACACCGCTTGCATGAGTACACCGCTCTGGCTGATCTGCCGCCTCTGGATTTGCTAATCCGCACTGGCGGCGAACTGCGCATCAGTAATTTTTTGCTGTGGCAGTGCGCTTATGCCGAACTCTATTTCAGTGACAAGCTTTGGCCGGATTTTGACGGAGCTGAACTGCACAAGGCCGCTGCCAGTTTTCACGAGCGTCAACGTCGTTTTGGCTTGACGGGCGACCAACTGGTGGGGCGCGTTCATGCTTAAGCAGCGCGTGATTACCGCATTGGTGTTGGCTGCCATTTTTCTTGGCGCCCTTTTTTATTTTCCGATAAATGGTTTTGCGTTTTTCTCCGCGTTGGTTGTGCTGATTGCCGCCTGGGAGTGGAGCAATCTGGCCGGCTATTCCCGCGTTTGGCAGCGTTGCCTCTATATCTCGCTCAACGCACTCTTGATGCTTGGCTGTGCCTATTTGCTGGGACTGTTTGCACAGGTGCCGGCAATTGATTCCTACCGTTATGTGTTGTTGCTGGGCTGCGGATGGTGGGCCTTTGCACTGCTGCTGGTGCAGGGTTATCCCTCAAGTGCCTTGTTGTGGGGGGCGCCCCCCCTGCGCGCCCTTATGGGGTTGCTGGTGTTGGTTCCTACCTGGGTGGCATTTACTTTTGTGCGCGCCCAGGACAACGGCGCCTGGCTATTACTGTTGATTGTTGCTGTTGTCGCTTGCGCTGATATCGGTGGATATTTTGCGGGTCGCCGCTGGGGTAAACACAAGCTCAAACCGGCGGTGAGCCCAGGTAAAACCTGGGAGGGCTTTCTGGGTGGTGTGGCGGCCAACCTGCTGCTCAGCCTGGTGCTCTGGCTGGTTATAGGTGGCAACTACCTGGGTTATCTCGCCATTATTCTGCCCACCAGCCTGGTGTCGGTATTGGGGGATTTGTTCGAAAGTATGGTTAAGCGCCATCGTGGGATTAAGGACAGTGGCGTTATTCTGCCGGGCCATGGAGGCGTGCTGGATCGTCTGGACAGCCTCACGGCGGCAGCGCCGGTATTCGCCTTGGCCCTGCTGGCCAGCGGCTGGATGGGTGGCTGAAACCATGCAATCCCTTACTCTGCTGGGGTCAACCGGCTCCATTGGTGCTAGCACTCTCGATGTAATTTCCCGTCACCCTGATCGCTACCAACTTTTTGCATTGACGGCTAACCGTCAGTGGCAGGCGCTGGCTGATCAGTGTTTGCGCTATAAACCGCGCTATGCCGCTTTGCAAGATCTCGACAGTGCTCGATTGTTGCGCAGTGTATTGCGTGAGCGTGGTTCTACCACCCAGGTGCTGGAAGGCGAAACCGCACTGGTTGAGCTGGCTTCCGCTCCCGAGGTGGACACAGTAATGGCGGCCATTGTTGGCGCGGCGGGTTTGCTGCCCAGCCTGGCGGCGGTCAAGGCGGGTAAAAAGGTGCTCTTGGCCAACAAGGAGGCGCTGGTGATGGCGGGTAGCCTGTTCACCCGTGCGGTCACTGAGCACGGGGCCTGCCTGCTGCCCATCGACAGTGAGCACAACGCGATTTTCCAGTGCTTGCCCACCCATCGGGCGGACTATTTGCAACAAGGTCTGGTCAGTAGCGGGGTGCGCAAAATTTTGCTGACGGCTTCTGGCGGCCCCTTTCGCAGCACACCCCTGTCCGAGCTGGAGTCGGTGACTCCCACCCAGGCCTGCGCCCATCCCAATTGGCGTATGGGGCAAAAAATTTCGGTGGATTCCGCCAGCATGATGAACAAGGGGCTGGAGTTGATTGAGGCCTGTTGGCTGTTTAATGCGCAGCCAGCGCAGATCGAGGTGGTTATTCATCCGCAAAGCGTGATTCATTCGCTGGTGGAATATGTGGATGGGTCGGTGTTGGCGCAGTTGGGCAATCCTGATATGCGTACCCCCATCGCCCATGCGCTCGCCTGGCCGGAACGCATCGCTTCGGGTGTCTCCAGCCTGGATCTGATTGCCACGGCGAGACTGGATTTTTCCGCACCTGATTACGAGCGCTTTCCCTGCTTGCGCCTGGCCCAAGAAGCGGCAAATGCCGGGGCTACGGCACCCGCGATTTTGAACGCCGCCAACGAAATGGCCGTTGCCGCCTTCCTCGAGGGCGGCATCCGTTTTACCGACATCTATCACACCATCGCCCAGGTACTGGAGCAGATGCCCTTGGCTGAACCCCATAGTTTGGAGGTTGTCCAAGCGGCCGATGCCCAGGCGCGCCGCCTGGCCAGCCAGGTTATTGGCTCACTCAAGAGGTAGCTTGTGGGAATTGCAATAAACGTCCTTGGGTTTCTGGTGGCCCTGATTGTCCTGGTGGCTGTTCACGAATACGGTCACTTTTTTGTCGCACGCCTCTGTGGCGTGCGGGTGCTGCGCTTTTCGATAGGTTTCGGGCGGGTTATCTGGCGCCGTTACGATCGCCACGGGACTGAGTTTGCCCTAGCCAGCATCCCTTTGGGCGGCTACGTCAAAATGCTCGATGAGCGTGAAACTGAGGTGCCCGAGGAGCAGAGACACGAATCCTTCAATCGCAAAACTGTCTGGCAGCGGATGGCTATAGTGGCCGCTGGGCCAGCCATCAACATTTTGTTCGCCATTCTGGTGTTTTGGGGGCTTTTGTTGGGGGGCGAGCGCGATCTGGTTCCGATTATCGGCAAGGTTGAACCAGGGTCTATTGCGGCCCATGCGGGCTTGGATGAAGGGCAGGAGATTCTTTCGGTAGACGGTGTTCCCACGCCCACCCAGATGGCGCTGCGCCAGCAGCTGGTGCGCCGGTTGGGTGAATCCGGCACCATGGACTTCACCTTGCGTTACCCGGAATCAAACCTTGAGTACAGCGCCGAGGTACTGCTGGACAACTGGCTGCGTGCCACTGAAAATCCAGACCCTTTGGCAGGGCTCGGCGTTAGCCTTTATGTGCCGCCAGTACCGCCCCGTGTCGGAGAGGTGCTGCCCGGCTCCCCGGCGGAGGCAGCGGGTATGCAGGTTGGTGATCTGGTGGTAAGCGCGGATACCCTTCCCATGAACACTGCCGAGGACTGGATTAACTACGTCAAGTCCCGCGCCAATCAAAGTATCCGACTGGAGTTGGAGCGCGGCAGCGAGCACATTTTTCTGCAGGTGACACCGGAATCAATTGAGGAAAAGGGTGTCAGTTATGGGCGCGTTGGGGTAGGAATTCAGGCGCCACACTGGCCGGAAGAGATGATTCGAACCTACGAATACTCCATTGCCGGGGCCTTGGTGGCAGGGGTTAAGAGAACCTGGTCGACAACCGAGTTTATCTTTCTGTCCATCAAGAAGTTGGTGACGCGAGAAATTTCCCATAAAAACTTGAGTGGACCGGTCGGCATTGCTAAGGTGGCGGGCGCTTCGGCCCGTAGCGGCTTGCGCAGCTACCTGGGTTTTCTGGCGCTGTTGAGCGTTTTTCTCGCCGTGTTTAACCTGCTGCCCATCCCCGTTCTGGATGGTGGGCACCTGCTCTATTACCTCATTGAGGCAATTAAAGGCAGCCCGGTATCCGAGCGAGTGCAGCTGTTGGGCTATCAAGTGGGTTTGTTTTTGATCATCGGGCTGAGTCTGATGGCTTTTTATTTCGATATATTGCGGCTGTAGACCGGACCCCGGCTACCCACTTTCATCTATTTAGATACAGATAATATGAAGCGAGTTTTAATGCGATTTCTTTGCTGCCTCAGTCTCCTGTTGCTCTCTCTTAACCTCTTTGCACAAAGTGACAGTTTCCGCGTCAGCGACATACGTGTCGAGGGCTTGCAGCGGGTATCTGCGGGCAGTGTGTTTACCGCACTCCCTATACGTGTGGGTGATCTGGTCACCCAGGCAGATTTGCAAGTGGCCACCCGCGAGCTATTCAAGGTGGGCTATTTCTCGGATGTCTCTATAGGCCGCGATGGGGATGTTCTGGTGCTGGTGATCAAAGAGCGTCCGGCGATCAGTGCCATTGAGCTGGAAGGCAACAAGGTGATCAAGTCCGAGAGCCTGCTCGACAGCCTAAAGCAAAATGATCTGGCAGAGGGGCAAATCTTTCAGCGCGCCACCCTTGAGGGCATTAGCCAGGCGTTACAGCGCGAATATATTGGCCAGGGCCGCTACGGCGCCAAGGTGGATGTCGAGGTAGAGGATCTGCCGCGCAACCAGGTCAAAGTGAAGATCAACATTACCGAAGGTGCAGTGGCCCGGATTAAAAAAATTAACATTGTTGGCAACAACGCCTTTCCAGATGAAGAATTGGTGGATTTGTTTGAACTCAAGTCCTCAGGGTGGTTTTCCTGGCTGTCCGGTAACGATAAGTACTCACGTGAGAAGCTGCGCGGCGATTTGGAGAAGCTGGAATCCTATTACCTGGATCGCGGTTATCTCGGTTTCAAGGCGGATTCAACCCAGGTTTCCCTGAGCCCGGACAAGTCCAAAATCTTTATCACGATCAACGTCACCGAAGGCGATATCTACACCGTCAGCGAAGTGGACTTGGCGGGTGACCCTGCGATTGATGAGCGTTTGGTGCGCATGATGATACTCATGCGTCCGGAGCAGACTTTCTCGCAAATTCTGATGACCACCTCGGCGGAATACATTACCCAGCGCCTGGGTAACGAGGGTTATACCTTTGCCAAGGTTGAGGGCATCCCGGAGCGCAATGACGAAGATAAAACGGTAAAAGTTACTTTCTTTATCGAACCGGGCCAGCGTGCCTATGTCAATCGCATTAACTTCCGTGGCAATACCAAAACCATTGACGAAGTTTTGCGCCGTGAAATGCGCCAGATGGAAGGTGGTTCCGCTTCCACCGCGCAGATAGAGCACTCCAAGGTGCGGTTAGAGAGACTGGGCTTCTTCAAGGAAGTGACTGTGGACACGGTAGAGGTGCCAGGCACTTCGGATCAGGTGGATGTTGACTTCACCGTTGAGGAACAGCCTTCGGGCAGCATGGGCTTGCAGATAGGCTATGCCGAATATTCGGGCATGATTTTCTCCGCCAACATTCAGCAGACCAACTGGTTTGGTACCGGCAAGCAAGTGGGCTTTAACCTCAGTCACAGCCGCTATCAGGAGTATTACAGCTTTAACTACAACGATCCCTACTTCACCTTGGACGGTGTGAGTCGCGGTTTTAGTCTTTATTACCAAAAAACCAACTACAGCTACGCCAACATCTCCGGGTTCAGCACCGACACCTATGGCGGTAAGATGAACTTCAGTTACCCGATTTCAGATGTCGAGCGTTTGGGCTTTGATATAGGTGTACGTAACCTCACGGTTAAACCCAATGCCAATGCCTCGCAGGAAATTATCCGCCAGCCAGCGTTTAACCCCAATGGTCTTTATATGACCCAGGAAGACTGGCTCGAGGCTGTTGCGCGAAGAAGCGCAGGGCTGGATTTCCCTGAGGGCTTTTTCCCGGTACAAAGCGTAACCGAGGATATGTTTGGGGCCCCCGGCTTTTTGGATATCTATGGCACCCGGTTTGACGACGTGCAAGCCTCCCTTTACTGGGGTAAGTCGACCCTTAACCGAGGTGTCCTGGCTAACCGAGGTGCTTCGCAACGCCTGGGTGTTGACGTTTCCCTGCCGGGCGGCGACCTTGAGTATTACAAGTTTGATTACACCGCTCAGTGGTTTAAACCGCTTACGCGCCATTTAACCCTTCGCCTGCATACCCGGCTTGGTTATGGTGACGGTTATGGCGATATGGACGACCTGCCTTTCTTCGAGCATTTCTATGCGGGTGGTTTTGGTTCTGTGCGTGGGTTTGAGCGTAATACCTTGGGCCCCAAGGTGATGCCAAGAGAGATAGCTTTCACTCAACCCGCCAGCTGGGATGATCTAAATGGCGATGGCCAGTTAACTGAAGACGAGTTGTTGGGTGGTAACGTGGCTGTTCTTTGTCAGGATTCTTCCCTGGGTGTACCCAACCAGGCAGGCATTGTTTGTCGGGAAGGCCGCCTGATTACCACCCGCGACGACGCCATTTTTCGCAGCCGCACTCAGGGCGCCTTTGGTGGCAATGTGCTGATTCAGGGTGGAGCCGAAGTGCTCTTCCCACTTCCGTTTATCAAGGATCAGCGGATGTTGCAGACCACCTTCTTTATAGACGCCGGAAATGTTTTCGATACTCGTTGTGGTATGGAGCAGCGGAATTGTTATGATGTCGACCTGTCGCATCTGACGATCTCCAGCGGTTTTGGGTTGACCTGGATTTCCGGGTTTGGTCCCATGACCTTCGCGATTGCGCGTCCGATCCGCAAAAATGAGTATGATGATCCCAAGTTCTTTGAATTTTCGCTTGGGCAGACCTTCTAGTGATTTTCGGGCCGAGCCGGCGTTATACCCTTGGGTGTAACCCGGCTCGGCTTTTTAACCAAAAACTATCGTTAATTGACTATAAAACAAGGGGAATTTCTCGTGACTTTTATTCAAAAATCTCTGGCTGCGGTGTTGATTTGCCTTGCTTCGGCGGCCAGCTTTGCTCAAGGTAAGGTGGCTATTCTGGATCTCCAGGCAGCGGTACTGAGCACCGAATACGCGCAAAAAGAAATTGCTGCGTTAGACAAGAATCCTCAGTACGCGGCGATGAAAGCCAAGCTCGATGGACTGGTTGCCGATATGAAAAAACTGCAAGCAGAAGCGGAAAAAGACGGCATGACCTGGTCAGCGGAAAAACAATCCGAACACCGTAAAAAAGTGGAATACATTCGCGCTGATTACGAGTTGGAAGGCAAAAAACTTCAAGCAGAGCAGCAGGCTGTGGTTCAGCGTGTTATGCAGACGATGGGCCCAAAAGTGCGCACAGCACTGGAGCAACTGACCGAGTCCGAAAAAATTGGTTTGTTGCTTAACGCCCAGGCAGCCATGTACGCCGCACCGGCCCATGACATCACGCCCAAATTGACCGAAATGTTGAACAAGGCCAAATAATCGAGGTAGATCTCGATGAAGCAGGGGTTCACGCTGACAGAGCTGGCCCAGTTACTGGGTGCGCAACTCATCGGGGACCCGAGTTTCCGGGTTCATCGCCTGGCGAGTTTGACTTCTGCTACAGGGGATGCTCTCAGCTTTGTGGTAAATGAGGGTTATGCGAAGTATTTACCTGGCTGCCAGGCCGGTGCGCTGATTCTCAACGCCGATCTGGCCCCACACTTTGCAGGCAACAGATTGGTAGTTGCCAAACCCTATCTGGCTTACGCGCGTGTATCGGCGCTGTTTGATCCCCATTGGCGCTTTGAGTCTGTGATAGATCCCGGTGCGTCAGTAGCCGACGACGTCAAGCTTGGAGCCGGGGTTTTTATAGGTCCAGGTGCGGTGGTGGCCTCTGGCGTATCACTGGGTGATGGGGTAATGATCGGCCCCGGCTCGGTCATAGGTGCGGGCGTTGTGATTGGCGATCGCACGCGACTGGAAGCCAGGGTCAGCGTGTATCACTCAGTGGTTATTGGCAGTGATTGCGTGATCCACAGCGGAGCGGTTCTGGGATCGGACGGTTTTGGTTTCGCGCCCTCTCAGGACGGTTGGCAAAAGATTCATCAGCTAGGGCGGTTGGTGATTGGCAACCAGGTAGAAATAGGTGCGAATTCGACCCTCGATCGAGGTGCCTTGGAAGACACACTGATAGGCGATGGCGTCAAGATAGATAACCTCGTCCACATAGCGCACAACGTACATATTGGCCGAGATACCGCGATTGCGGCACAAACAGGTGTTGCGGGCAGTGCGCGTATCGGTGCTAGTTGTACGCTGGCGGGGCAGGTGGGCGTGGTGGGCCACATCAGCCTCACTGACGGCGTTCACATAGCTGCCAAGAGCCTGGTTACTGGCTCCATTATCCAAGCGGGAAACTATGCCGGGGGCACGTCCGTGAGTCCCACCGCCGAGTGGCGCCGCAATACAGTGAGGTTTCGCCACCTTGATGATATGGCCAAGCGTATTAAACAGCTGGAAAAAACGCTGCAAGAAGTGCGGCAAAAAGACGCATGATTTAGCTAAAACTGTGAGCCGAACAGGCCACGCTGCAAGGGGTCAAGACCATGATGGATGTCAATGAAATCCGCCAATATTTACCTCATCGTTATCCATTCCTTTTGGTCGATCGAGTTGTTGAGCTGGTTGAAGGCGAGTACATCATTGCCTACAAAAATATTAGTGGCAATGAAGACGTGTTCAACGGCCATTTTCCCCAGGCGCCTATTTTTCCAGGCGTTATGATTATCGAAGCGCTGGCGCAGGCGTCGGGTATTCTGGGTTTTAAAACCATGAATAAAAAACCCGAAGATGGCTCAATTTATCTCTTCGCCGGTATTGATGATGTGCGCTTCAAGCGCCAGGTCGTGCCCGGCGATCGTTTGCAGCTGGAATCCCGTGTTTTGTCAGAAAAACGCGGCATCTGGAAATTTGATTGCAAAGCATCGGTTGATGGTGCTCTGGCTGCTTCGGCCACCATTCTGTGCGCTGACCGTCGCGTCTAGCTGCGGCGGCTGCTGAATTGAGCGAGAAACAATCGTGATAGACCCACGCGCTATAGTTCACCCCGATGCTCGCATCGCGGCCGATGTGAGCATAGGTCCCTGGACACTGATTGGCCCAGACGTAGAGATTGGTGAGGGCACTGTGGTTGCCTCCCATGTGGTTATCAAAGGGCCAACGCGCATTGGTGCGCATAACCGCATTTACCAATTTTCGACGCTGGGCGAAGACACGCCGGATCTCAAGTACAAGGGTGAGCCAACGCGCCTGGTAATGGGCGATCACAACATTGTTCGTGAAGGCGTCACCATTCATCGCGGCACTGTGCAGGATCGCAGCGAAACCACTATAGGTAACCACAATTTGCTGATGGCCTATGTGCATATTGGTCACGACAGCGTTATTGGCAATCATTGCATTCTGGTCAATAACACCGCGCTGGCGGGACATGTGCGCATCGGCGATTGGGCGATTTTGAGCGGCTTCACTTTGGTGCATCAATATTGCAGTATCGGCGCCCACAGCTTCAGCGGCATGGGAACGGCGATTGGCAAAGATGTACCTGCTTACGTGATGGTTAACGGCAATCCCGCCGAGGCAAAAAGTATTAACGCCGAGGGGTTGCGCCGCCGCGGCTTTTCCAAAGAAGACATAGCGACAATCACCCGCGCTTATAAAATTATCTATCGCCGTGGACTTACGCTTGAAGAGGCGCTCACGGAGTTGCAGCCCATGGTCGTGGAGTGTGCCGCGTTGCAACCGCTGATTGACTCCCTCCTGTCATCAACCCGCGGTATTTTGCGCTGATGGTTTTGCCATGAGTGCGCCAGTTCATATCGCGATAGTCGTCGGTGAAGCCTCGGGAGATCTGCTGGGTGCGGGTCTTATTCGCGAGTTGCGGCGTCGATTTCCAGCGGCAGAATTTTCCGGCATCGGTGGTCCGCGTATGCTGGCTGAGGGCTTTCATTCTTTTTTCCCCCAGGACCGACTGGCTGTGATGGGCTTGGTGGAACCACTCAAGCGCCTGCCCGAACTACTGCGTATTCGCCGCTTTTTGCGCGACCATTTCACTCAGCATCCGCCTGCTCTTTTTGTTGGTATAGATTCACCGGATTTTAACCTCACGCTCGAAGGGCAGCTAAAAGCGGTGGGTATTCCCACGGCGCATTACGTAAGCCCATCGGTATGGGCCTGGCGGCAAAAACGCGTGGAAAAAATCGCGCGCTCGGTGGATTTAATGCTGTGCTTTTTGCCCTTTGAGGCGGAGTTCTACCAGCGCCACCAGGTACCGGTCGAATTCGTTGGCCATCACCTCGCCGATACTATTCCTTTGGTGGCAGATAAGTCCGCCGCTCGCGCCAGCTTGCACTTGCCTGAGTCGGCCAGAGTGGTTGCCTTGATGCCAGGCAGTCGCGCGAGCGAAGTGGAGCAGTTGGGCAAGCTGTTTTTGCAGGCTGCACTTATTTGTCATCAGCAGGATGCTGCCATTGAATTTGTGATCCCTGCGGCCAATCCCGAGCGCTACCGTCAACTGCATCTCTTGCTTGCTCACTACACAGATGCACGCATCCATTTAATTAATGGGCAGTCCCATACCGTCATGGCAGCGGCTGATGTGGTGCTGATGGCCTCGGGCACTACCACCTTGGAGGCGATGTTATTTAAACGGCCGATGGTGATTGCTTATCGCCTGGCCTGGCTTTCCTGGATGATTTTGTCGCGCTTGGTAAAAACGCCCTATGTTGGCTTGCCAAATATCATTGCCGGTCGCGAACTGGTGCCCGAGCTGCTGCAAGACAAGGCAACCCCCGACAATCTGGCGGCGGAAGTCATGCGTTATTTTACTGAACCGAAACGGGTGGCGGAGTTGCAGCACACTTTCACCGAGTTGCACCAGCTACTCAAGCGCGATGCCAGCAAGCGCGCCGCCGACGCCCTAGCCAAACTGATCGAGTCGCCTGGACATGGATAGCCTTTTTGTGTCGAGTTATACCGGCCTGCTGCTCGCGGGCGTTGACGAAGTTGGGCGTGGCCCCCTGGCCGGTGATGTGGTGGCGGCAGCCGTTATACTCGATCCGGAAAAACCCATTACTGGCTTGGCGGACTCGAAAAAGCTCAGCGAAAAAAAACGCGAGTTGCTGTTCGATGAAATTTGCACCAACGCCATGAGTTGGTGTGTCGCCCGCGCCTCGGTGGCGGAAATTGACCAGTTAAATATTTTGCAAGCCAGCTTGCTCGCCATGACCCGCGCGGTGGAAGGCTTGTCGGTTCAGCCAGAGCATGTGTTGGTGGATGGCAACAAACTGCCCCGTTGGCATTACAGCGCTGAAGCAGTGGTGAAGGGTGACAGTCGTGTTGCCGCCATCAGCGCCGCATCGATTCTCGCCAAGGTGGTGCGCGATCGCGAAATGCGCGAATTGGATAAGCAGTACCCGGGTTACGGGTTGGCGGATCATAAGGGCTATCCCACCAAGGTGCATTTGGATGCATTGGAGCGCTTGGGTGCGTCACCTATACACCGGCAATCCTATGCTCCCGTAAGAGCGCGTATGGCACAGATAGAATTGCTTTGAGTTTGAGACAGTGCCACTAAGGACAAAGATGAGATGGCGTGGGGAAGCTTCTGAAAACGCATGGATACCCTACGGGGCCAGCCCGGCAGCACAGCCGCCGGGCGTTCAGCGGCGCGCAAAGCAATGCTTTGCAAACGCTTGCTTCACCCATGTAGCTCCCTCGCGTCGTCCTTGCCGCGAGGGTTTCAGAAGCTTCCCCACGCCATCCCATCCGGTGCGACCTGGTAGATTGGAGTTCTAAACTTGGCGGTTCTTGGAAGGTTTGCACAAGTGGTGGTTGGGTGGTGAAAGTTGGGACAATCGACAACATGGATGTTGGCGATTAGCCTCCAGGGAAGGATTTACGGCGTGTCCCAACTTTCACCACCCGACCACCAAACCGGCTTAAATGAGACATTCAACGTCAACACATAACGACAATATTGATGACAGCACAATTTATTCACTTGCGATTGCACACCGAATTTTCACTGGTCGACAGCCTGGTGCGCATCAAGCCGCT
>CBFGWO010000022.1:0-28940 GCA_965652595.1 uncultured Cellvibrio sp.
ATTTGAAGCGCGTTTTATGAGTTAATTGACTGTCCACTTTTGGTGGTAGGGATCATATAGCCCCCTGTCCAACAAGAATTAAAAGAGAGCGCAAACGATTAAGCGAGGGAATAGCTCCCCCAAAGTAAGAAGCTCCTCGAAACTCTCTCGGTGGAAAATATGCGAGGCGAGCCATCAGATCTGACTCAACTCCAATACAACTTCCGACACGGAGCGAGATGTGTATTTTTGCAGAGACCCAAAATATTCAGCCACCATTTTCCTTCTAAAATCTCCCACCTTAATTCTTCTTTTATCAAAGCTTGAAAAAACATCTTCGAATTTAGTAAATTCTAAATAAAAATTATCTTCCGATAAAGATCTAAGATTTTCAAAATTCTTTCTTGCGGCAACACAATATCCAATAAAGTTGTTACTTGATACAAACCAGCTGCCAATTTTGCTATTTTTTTCACTTACATCTGAAATCCAACGTAATATATCCATAAATTCGTATTTTTGTCCGCTTACGTCACTATCAATAATACGCTCCGCAATCAATTCATCCATCTTTTCCTCAATTACTAATTTATTATCAATAACCGTGGTATTACTCAGATATGCTATGTACCCCTTTACGACATCCGATCGATGAACCGCCATCTTATTCGCTTTCACTTGCCTATTTTTATGCGGTTGATTTTTTAATGATAGAGTATCGAAATCAAATATGGTCTCAGACAAGATATCTATTTGATGCCTTGGAGACATAGGCTTCTGCCCGTTATTGAGTGTAATCATTCTGTAAAGAAGCCTATCCATAGAAGGTGAAACAATCACATTCAAGTGAAGAGTTCTATTCAAGTAAATAGATTTTTGATTAATGTCCTCAATATCCTCAAATGCCCGATGTATTGCATTTAAGCGCTGAATTCCGTCTAAAACAAATCCACTTTCTATATTTTCGTTGACGTAAGCCTCATTAACAATTTCGACTGAGATATCGGTAATAAATGCCAACGTTATTGGGGGAACAACACAACCAACCTTCAAATCATTCCGCAATCGTGCATAAAAAGACGGATTTTGAAGATTTCTTTGAGTGTCCAAACGCTGTATTAAGGGAAAGAGATGATCAATTGCGTATCCGTAACTTGTTTTTCCAACCCAGTATAACGCACCCAGAACCTCATCTTTCAAAGCGCCACCAAACAGTTCGATTTCATTGCAGCTCCTTATTTCTGTTTCATTTTGAGCGATCTTATGCTTGGCATAGATGCCAACCCATCTTTAATATGCATTGTTATATTTCAGTCTCAGCTTCGAAGTATTTCTACGGATTAACGTATTTTACGGCAGAACTAGGGAAAACTATGCCTAAAGTCTGCTTTCGTCAATAGTTTCGTGACATTCATTTTTAGAAAAAATTAAACAAAATTTCCCCTAACCATGTTTCGACAACCGTCGCAAATGAAGATACTTCTGCCCATCAAGATCAAATAACAAACACCGGCGAAAATCCGCCACCCGCAGTGCGAA
Organism: uncultured Cellvibrio sp.; assembly: GCA_965652595.1. GTDB lineage: Bacteria > Pseudomonadota > Gammaproteobacteria > Pseudomonadales > Cellvibrionaceae > Cellvibrio. Next base: position 1,519 of record CBFGWO010000022.1, read on the forward strand.
AATTAGTTGTTTGGCCTTGGTACAAACGCGCAGCGAGCAGCTGTATTTTTCCCTGGTAGGCGTAAGCACGAATATCCATTTTGAGCGAAGTCGACTGACCATCCAATAAAACACCGCGATTACTCGGCGGTACTTGCTGCTGTGCAATGTACTGTCCCTGAAGAATTTCTTCCCACACGCGCTTGGTCAGCTTATCGCCGCGATATGCAGCCTTGCCACCATAGCCAGCGACAGGTTTAAAGAAGAGCTCCTTGCGTCGCTGCCAAAGCGCACTGGCATTTTCCGGGGTTAGCTCACAGCTAGCGGGTATGCTTGCGTTAAGAATACGCCTATCTGACTCATTGACACCCATTTGCTGTAATGCAGCCTCGTCGCCGAGCAATATCAAGTTGCGTTTGTCAGCATAGAAGGCGTGATGACGAGGGTTAGGGGTTACCACCACAGTGCCGCTTTCATGGGCTTCACGCAGAGGCTTGCTAGAGGCGTCGCTCAATGAAAAATCTGTGAGTCGATTGTAAACCAAGTCTATCGGCTGCCCCTCAAAGAGCAATTGGTTCTTGGTATAGGTAAGATTTTGTGGGTCGGTGATTATTGCCTCAATGCCAATTTTCTGAAAAATCTGCTGCGCAATTTTAAATTCTGGATAGAGAAATTGCTCTTCAGGGTCTGCATCTACAATCGCAATACGTTTTAATTCCACACCGCCTCGCTGCAATTGCCATTCATTAACAAACATACTGGCGAATTCACTCAACAGCTTGTCTCTTTCCAAAGAGGAAGGAACAGTCATCGGTGAACAGCAGGCAACCTGGGCGCTGATCAGCAACGCATTCAAAAAGGCACCACCAGCATTAGTGTTAATTTCAATCAGCTTTGGGCCAGTAGCGCTCAAATGGAAGTCGTAGCCCATAAATACGCCCGCCGGACCCGGCAACGAGAGCGCTTTAAGAGTGCCATCTTGTAGCGCATTTCTAAGCAACACTTTTTCTTGATAGGCGGGGAGGGAGATAACCTGCTCAATCGCATTGATAGAGGTTTGTATCGCCTCAAACTGAGCGCGAGAAATAAACGTGGCGGTGTTCGAAAACAGTTGGGGATGCTGAGCCAGCAGGTCACCGTGAAACTTATCAGCTCTCAGGATCTGCTCAAAGCGCTCCCGATCCAAGGTCTGGCAAAAGCATTCTTCATTTAACTGCTCCGCAAGTTTCTCGATGGGCGCTTGGCACGCGAAGCTTGTGCAGGTATCTACCTTCAGATCAATCATAATGCATGCCTGTTCTCTGAATTTGCCGGGATTAGTGGTCAATTTAACGCGAGTCTATATCAGTAGAAAGCACCAAGCCACCAACCATCTCCCCCTTGGCTTAGCCCACAATTCCGGTAGAATCCGCAGCCAGCTTACCCCCCAGCCTCTTCCGCGGAGCTCCCATGAAAGCCTTTCTCGAATCCATTCTGAACAACCCCCGTACCGAACGGTTTATTCTGGCCGTTATCCTGGTCAACGCTCTCACCTTGGGGTTGGAAACCGATAAAGACATCATGGCCCGCTTTGGTCAATGGCTGCTGTGGCTGGATAAAGCCGCACTGGCCATTTTCTGCACCGAGATTCTCGCCAAGTTGTATGTGCGCCGCCTGAAGTTTTTTCGCGACCCCTGGAATATTTTTGATTTTGTGGTGGTCGCCATCGCTTTGGTTCCTGCGTCCGGCCCACTGACCGTGCTGCGGGCATTGCGCATCTTGCGGGTACTGCGGCTGATTACCATAGTGCCCTCGCTCAAGCGCGTGGTGGGTGCGCTGCTGGGTGCCCTGCCCGGCATGGGTTCGATTGTAATGCTGCTGATGCTGATTTTTTATGTGGGCGCGGTCATGGCCACCAAACTCTTTGGTGAATCCTTTCCCGAATGGTTTGGCAGTATCGGCGCCTCTGTGTACACCCTCTTTCAGGTGATGACACTGGAGAGCTGGTCTATGGGAATCGTGCGTCCGGTAATGGAAGCCTATCCCTACGCCTGGGCATTTTTTATTCCCTTTATTCTCACCACCACCTTTACTGCGCTCAACCTGTTTATCGGTGTGGTGGTCTCGGCAATGCAATCGGAAATCGATGCGGACCGCGAAGCGTCTGTGGCAAAAGCGGTCACCCAAAGTGAAGAACCTTTGGTGACCGAGGTTCGCGCACTGCGCGCTGAAATGGAGCGTCTGGTAGAGCGGATGAACACGAAAATGCAGGATGAATCCCGGAACTAGCCCGATTAAGGCAAGGGATTGCCCGTCAATTCAACCGCAAAGCAATCAATCGAGTCGCCGGGCGATTTATCGCCGATACCTTTTTTGAGCGGCACCTGGCGATGGATAAAATTGAATTGCTGGTTACGCTCGGTGTAGTGACGCACTCGATGGCTCACCAACACCTCACCCGGCTCAGCGGCCGCTTCCAAGCGAGCAGCCATACTCACCGCCACACCCTCCAGATCAGCCACATCGGTGACTTCGTTGTGCACCACCAACACCTCACCCAGCTCCATGCCAATGCGCAGTTCAAACCCCGCCGCCATAAGCACGCCGCGTATCATGCATGCACAGGACAACCCCGCTGTGGCGTTGCGAAAGGTAACTCGCAGTGAATCGCCTTCCATATTGGGGTGAGCTGCGCCCCATTTGTTCAGGATAGGTTTAACAAGGCCGCGAAACAGTGACAGCTTTTCGGAAAGTTCTTCGTCGCTCCATTTGGAAAAGCCTTTTAAATCCATAAATAAAACGGTGAGGTTGCGCACCTGATCTTTTTCATGATCGGCGGCCAGCTCTAATAATCGCGGCCAAAATTCTTCGCGAATGGAGGCAATTTTTTCTTTGAGCTGCAAATGCAACTGGGTATTGCTGCGTAACACCAACTGCGCCAACTGAATGCGCTCGGCTTCATCCTGCAAATCTTTTTTCAGCTGGGTGGGATTGTGGCTGCCCATCTCTTCCACCACAAACTGCACCAGTGCGCCCCCGGCAACATCGTTAATTGACTTCAATCGCAAGATAGTGCCCCAATGAACCGCCGCCAGATGCTCAATAAAAATGGGCAGTGTCGCCAATTCGTGATCAGCCAAGCGATAGGGATAGCGCAGCTCAACGGTAATCGCCTCACCAAAAATGCGTTCGAATTCGTGTTTACGATAGGGAGTTTTATCACTACCGGCCCTGTCCCAGTAGGCGTAGTGGCAGTGAATGCCGTCAATACACCAACCCGCCGTCACCAGCTTCCATAGCTTGGCGCCGGTAATGTCGGCGCCGGCCAGATTGGTTTTACTGACATTGGTCGCCCGCAAATCGCAATGGGTGAGATTTGAACCGGCAAAGTCAGCACGGGTGAGATCCATCCCACTCAAATCGATACCGGTAAAGTTGGCGTTGCGCGCTGTGATACCCAACAAGCGAGCACCCTGCATCTGCGCGCCATTGAGCTTGGCACCGTTAAGCAGCGTGCAACACAAATCGGCACCCGTAAAATTGACGCCTTGCAAATCGGTGTTGGTGAAGTCGACGCGCGCAAGTTGCTGATTCTGCAGGTTGCTACCCGCGAGAGAAATGCCACGCAGCACAAAGCCACTCAAGTCGTGACCGGTAAAGTCGATGTTTTCAAGACGGGTTTGGTTGGTGATAACGGCAAGCAGGTTGGCTTTGTGTAGAACAGCACCGCTCAAGTCAGCTTGAGTCAGATTGGCCGCAATAAGCTTCGCCTCGGTAAAGTCGTTGTCACGAAGGCTGGCCCCTTCGAAATTTGCTGACGTAAAATCCGCACCAATAAAACGACAGCGATGCAGGCGCGCAGCGCGCAACGACACTTTGGAAAGGTCAATTCGGTCGAGCACCAGCTGAGACAGCTCAATCCCATCAAGATTGATGTTGCCCTTGAATTGCTTACGCCAGGCATTCCAACTTGGCGCACCCTTTTTTAACAGTTCCAGCAGCTGTTGTTTGTCCATCGCGCGGCACTTTTCCATTAATTGCTTTCAGTTTTTTATTGTCTGCTTCAAACGCCAGTAAAGCTTTTACCAACAAGATAGACTTCGCGCGAACGGGGCCGTGATGCATCCGGTTTCCGCACGACGACTTTGTCAAAGTAATTTCTCACTTGCTTTACGTAGGTATCATAGCCCTCGCCATGAAACACCTTGACCACAAAGTTGCCTTTGGGTTTAAGTACCTGACAAGCCATATCCAGCGCCAACTCCACCAGGTAAATCGACGATGCCTGATCAACCGCGTCCACACCACTGAGGTTGGGCGCCATATCCGAAATCACAACATCCGCTTGCGCACCACCCAAGTGTGACAGTATCTGGTTAAACACAGCCTCCTCGGTAAAATCGCCCTGAATAAAATCCACATGCTCCAGCGAATCCATGGGCAAGATATCCGAGGCGATGACGCGCCCCTTAACACCGACCAGACGCCCGGCTATTTGCGACCAACTGCCCGGTGCCGATCCCAGATCAACCACCAGCATACCTGGGCGAATCAGGCGATCCTTTTCATTGAGTTCCAACAATTTGTAAGCCGCGCGCGCGCGATAGCCATCAATCTGGGCCTTTTTGACATAGGGGTCGTTAACATGCTCATCGAGCCAACGATTGCTGCTTTTGGATCGCGCCATAACCTGAATACTTCGCCTGAATAATGCCGGGAAACACCGGGAGTAGAAAAACGCCCGCAGTATACCAGCCCAGGCAACTCGGCGTGAGCGGCTGGGCAGCGGCCTGACAAGTCAGGTCGGCAGGCGTAGAATGCGCAACTTTCTGCAGAATCCTTTTACCTTTGCCGGAGTCACCGGCCAGGAGCCCCCATGATTCGCCTCACCGAACTTGCCCTGCCGCTGGATCACCCCCAGGACGCCCTGCGCCCCGCCATCTGCCAGAGGCTAGGTATTACCGACGCCGAGCTGCTGGATGTACAGGTGTTTAAGCGCAGCTACGATGCGCGCAAAAAAAACAGCGAAATCACCTTTGTTTATATTCTGGACCTTACGCTGGCCGATGAGGCGCGAGTACTCGCGGCCCACGCCGAGGATCCCCATGTGCGCCCCTCGCCTGACACCCACTATTACCCGGTTGCACAGGCACCCTCGGGGATGAGTGAGCGGCCAATCATTGTCGGCTTTGGTCCCTGCGGCCTCTTTGCTGCGCTGATACTGGCGCAAATGGGCTTTCGACCACTGGTGCTGGAACGCGGCAAGGAGGTGCGCCAGCGCACCAAGGATACCTGGGGGCTGTGGCGCAATCGCGTGCTCAACCCGGCATCCAACGTTCAATTTGGCGAGGGTGGCGCTGGTCTTTTTTCGGATGGCAAACTCTACAGCCAGATCAAAGATCCGAATTTTTACGGCCGCAAGGTTATGCAGGAATTTGTGCGTGCCGGTGCACCGGAAGAAATTCTCTACGTAAACAAACCCCACATAGGCACTTTTCGTTTGACCGGCGTTGTCGCGGCCATGCGCGAGGAAATCAAAGCGTTGGGGGGAGAGGTACGCTTCGAGCAGCAAGTGAGCGACCTGTTAATTGACCAAGGTCGCGTACGCGGATTATTGCTCGCCAATGGCGAGGAAATTCTCAGCCGCTACCTGCTGCTCGCGCCCGGCCACAGCGCGCGCGATACCTTTCGGATGCTGCACGCCCGAGGTGTGTTTATCGAGCCCAAACCCTTTGCCGTCGGCTTTCGCATCGAACATCCACAATCCTTGATTGACCGTGCGCGCCTGGGCAAGTACGCGGGCCATCCTGCTCTGGGCGCAGCGGATTACAAACTCGTGCATCACGCCAAAAATGGACGCGCCGTTTACAGCTTTTGTATGTGTCCCGGTGGCACTGTGGTGGCCGCCACGTCAGAGTCTGAACGCGTAGTCACCAACGGCATGAGCCAGTATTCGCGCAACGAACGCAACGCCAATGCCGGTATTGTGGTGGGTGTTAATCCGGAAACTGATTTTCCCGGTGGCCCACTGGCGGGCATTGCGCTGCAGGAGCAACTGGAATCCCACGCCTATGTGTTGGGTGGTAGCAACTATTCTGCACCGGGACAACTGGTGGGCGATTTTATTCGCGACCAGGCTTCCACACAGTTGGGTGAGGTCGAACCCTCGTACAAACCCGGCGTACAACTCGGGAGCCTGGCCTCCGCCCTGCCCGACTACGCGATTGACGCTATTCGCGAAGCACTGCCCGCCTTTGGCAAACAAATTCGCGGGTTCGATCAGCCAGATGCGGTGTTAACCGGCGTGGAAACACGCACCTCCTCACCCATTCGCATTACCCGCGATAAAGACAGTTTCCAAAGCCTTAATACGCGTGGACTCTTTCCCGCCGGTGAGGGCGCTGGTTATGCGGGCGGTATTTTATCAGCGGGCGTCGACGGCATTCGTGTCGCCGAAGCGCTGGCCAAGGCGATGATTGAGGATGCGAACCCGTGACTCTCAGCCTTGAACACATCAAAAAGCTTCATCAAAAAAAATACCGCCAGGAATTTGGTTATTTTTTGGTGGAAGGCGAACATCTGGTACTGGAGCTGCACAACGCCATCCTCCATAAGCCCGAGCTAAGTCAGAGTCAATTACTGGTCACTCAGGCCTACGCCGATTGGCCCAGCCCGCTCACCAAAAAAGTTGTCAGCGACAAGCAAATGGCGCAGCTGGCAGACACCAAAACGCCGCCGGGAATTTTGGCCGTAGCGCCACTCCCGAATACGCACACACACAATAACGAAATGCGGCAAAAAGCCATTTATCTGCACGAGATACAAGACCCAGGAAACCTCGGCACCATATTGCGCAGCCTGGCCTGGTTTGGTGGATTTAACTGTTTGCTGAGCCCCAACTCGGTTGATCCCTACAATCCCAAAGTGGTTCGCGCCAGCATGGGGGCCATTTTTCATGTCCCCCTCTATTTGGACGTCGAGCTGGAAACACTCCCCCAACAATTTGACCGACTTGCTTGCCTGGACATGGACGGGGAAAAACTCAGCAGTGCCAGCTTTAAGGATTGTGATTGCTATGTTTTTGGCAACGAAGCGCGGGGGTTGCCTGAGGCGATTAAACACTTCAACGGGGTTAACCGCTATTCGATCACCGGTAGCGGCGCCATCGAATCTCTTAACTTGGCAACCGCCGTTAATATCTGCGTGTATGAGTTAATGCGCTGAAGTATTGCTGCATTAATTATTTTTTTTGGCGCTGCCAACCGGCCCGGTAGAGTCGCGCATAATCAGGCTTGAGCTGAGCATGCTGGCGGGAAGCTGCAAATCTTTTCCGCGCAAGAGTTTCAATAACAAATCCGTGGCCTTTTTTGCCATCTGCTGTACCGGTTGACGTACTGTCGTTAGGGCGGGCCAAATTTGATGGGCCACGGGCGTATCGTCAAACCCGGCGACAGACAACTCCTCCGGCAACTTCAAACCCATTTGATGAGCCACCATAATCGCGCCCGCCGCCATATCATCGTTGGCTGTAAAAATCGCGGTGGGCCTCGGCTGCCTTTGCAAAAGGCGACGAGCACAGGCTTCACCCGACTCGAACGAATTATGCCCCTGCTCCACCCAATCAGGATTCAGTGGCATATCGTTTTCGATCAACGCCGCCTTGTAGCCTTCGTAGCGATGAGAGACCGCACGGTGATCCGGGTGGCCACAAATAAAACCAATGCGACTGTGCCCCATGGCAATCAACTGGCAGGTCATATCGTAAGCGGCTTCCTGATCATTGGTTTCAACGTAGGGAGAGATTTCTTTATTCAAGGTTGGCGCTATTCGCACAAAAGGTGTGGCCAGACGATTGAGTTCTTCCAAGAGCGCCAGGTGATCGGTCAAGGGCGGCGTCAGCACCAACCCGTCAATGCGCTTTTGATGAACCATATCCACAATTTCCTTGACGAGATCAGGTGCACGATAGTCGCAAGGGTGAATCAACAGATCGTAGTTTTGTGGTCGGCAAATCGAGAGCACACCGGATTGAATATCCATGACATAGTTGGCGCTGGGGTTGGCATACAACAAGCCAATCAGGAAAGAGCGGCTACCCGCCAGGCTGCGTGCCGAACTATTGGGCCGATAATCCAGTTGCGCGATGGCCGCCAACACCTTGTCGCGGGTTGCCTGGCGCACATTGGGTTCTTTATTGACGACCCGTGATACGGTTTTTATCGAGACGCCCGCCAATTCAGCGACATGGTCGATGGTTGCTTTCAATGCTTGTCCAACCTGGGGCAAAGCCCTCTAAGAGTGAATTTGACTATATTAATCAAAAGGATAGGTTCAGCAAGGCCTATCCATGGCAGCGGAAAAACCCAGTGACAGCGCTGTCAGGAATCTTTATAGTGCCAGTCGTTCAGCCTGAATAAAACACCCCTATAAGATCCTGACAATTCACGCTGCCGATACGATCAGACGATTTTCATAACAACTATCCTATCTCGAGGTGATATATGGCCAGCGCACCACAAGGCACAAGCGCCGCAAATCCACAGGCAATGGACGAAAACGCAGACTACCGAGTCCCGCTGATTATCGTCACTATTTTATTTTTCCTTTGGGGCGGACTCACATCGCTCAACGACATACTTATTCCCCACCTGAAAGCGATTTACACACTCAACTATGTACAGGCGATGCTGGTGCAGTTTTGTTTTTTTGGTGCTTATTTTGTTGTCTCTTTACCCGCTGGGTATCTCATTCGAAAAATTGGCTACCAAAGTGGTGCGGTTACCGGGCTGATCATTGCAGCCATAGGTTGTGCACTGTTTTACCCCGCGTCAGTCAGCGGCTACGCCATGTTTCTTTTCGCACTTTTTGTCCTTGCGGCGGGCATCACCATTCTTCAAGTTGCGGCCAATCCTTATGTGACTGTACTCGGCCCGGCGAGAACAGCATCCAGTCGCTTAACCTTGACGCAAGCCTTTAATTCGCTGGGAACCACACTGGCGCCCTGGATTGGCGGCATTTTGATTCTCTCAGCTGCCGTACTCACTACCGCTGAAATGGATCTCTTGTCCGCATCCGAGCTGGCCGACTATCGCGCAAAAGAGGCGGCATCCGTGCAGTTGCCTTACCTGGCGCTTGCCGGTGCTCTGCTGGCCTTGGCCGTTTTTTTTGCGCTGGCGAAGTTGCCAAAAATTATCCACGCCGATGAGGGACTCTCGGGCGACATAGCATCCAATAAGCCCTCCGCACTTTCCCATACCCATTTGGTTCTGGGCGCGATAGGTATTTTTGTTTACGTGGGTGCAGAGGTGAGCATTGGCAGCTTGTTGGTGAACTTTCTTGGCGAAAGCCATATAGCCGGTATGCGCGAATCAGAAGCGGCACCCTACCTGGTGTACTACTGGGGCGGCGCTATGGTGGGTCGCTTTATTGGTTTTGCCGTTATGCGTTACGTTAGCCCCGGCAAAACTCTCGCGTTTAATTCATTGTGCTCTGTGTTGCTGATACTGACGGCTGTATTCAGTGAGGGCAAGGTTGCCATGTGGGCCATTATTGCTGTCGGCTTGTGCAACTCGATTATGTTCCCCACGATATTCAGCATGGCACTGTTCAAGCTGGGTAAATTTACCAGCCAGGGCTCAGGTATTTTGTGTATGGCTATTGTTGGCGGCGCCCTGGTGCCTTTGGCGCAAGGTTTTCTGGCGGATGTTTTCAATCTGCAAATGTCCTTTTTGCTGCCTGCCGTCTGCTATGTATTTATTCTCTTCTTTGGACTCAAGTACGCGAACATGTACAAGGGCGTTCCCAAAGCTGAGCCAGGACACCTGGGCTAATCAATACTGACAAAACAAAAAGGCGCTTCGGCGCCTTTTTTTATGGATGTACTTTTATGGATGTACTTTTATGGAAGCACTGTCTCGATTATCGGCATCAGCCTTCGATGGTCCAACGCTCTGCCGCCTGCTGATCCTTATCCAGCGCCTCCACCCACACATCCCCTTGCGCTGTCGCTTCCTTTTTCCAAAAAGGGGCGCGGGTTTTTAGGTAGTCCATCATGAAATTCGCGGCGGCGAAGGCATCTTCTCGATGGGCACTGCTCACCCCCACCAAAACAATCTGATCACCGAGGTTTAATCGACCTACCCGGTGAATGATACGCCAGCGTAAAATCTCCCAGCGCCCACAGGCTTCGTCCACAATTTTTTGCAAGCTGGCTTCGGTCATGCCGGGGTAGTGTTCAAGCTCCATCCCCTGCACCTGGCGCGACTGATTTTGCGCTCTGACGCGACCAACAAATAACACCACCGCACCCGCATCTGTGTCACCCTGGGTTAGCCGATTGTATTCGGCTCCCGGGTCAAAATCCTCAATCTGCACCGATAGCATGTCGCTAGCCTCCGGTAACCGGTGGAAAGAAAGCCACCTCATCCCCATCCGCTAACGGATGGTTGGCTTTTACGAGTTGCTGGTTAACCGCCATTAGCACAGAAGAGCGAGACAGGGCTTCGCGCCACTGGGGATGCTCACCACACAAGTGCTCACGCAGTTCCGCCAGGTTAGCGGGTTGCGCTGCTAACTCCAGACCATCGCAACCCAATTGTTCGCGCAGCTGGGCAAAAAAAAGCACTCTAATCATGGTTGTTTCCTCACACACCTTGCCTCACACGCCCTGACGTTGGTAATGGCCACGTCGACCACCGGATTTTTCCAGCAGACACACTTCCTCGATAACCATGCCCATGTCCACGGCTTTACACATATCGTAAATCGTCAGGGCCGCTACGCTCGCCGCCGTCAGCGCCTCCATTTCAACACCGGTTTGCCCGGTGAGTTTGCAATAGCTTGTGATCTCGATCGAGGAGTCTTCGGTGTTCAATACAAAATCCACCGCGACCTTGGTGAGCATGAGCGGATGACAGAGCGGAATGAGGTCAGCGCATTTTTTTGCGGCCTGTATCCCGGCGATACGCGCCACCGCCAAGACATCGCCCTTTTTCAATCCATTGTCGGCCACCAGTGCCAGGGTTTGTGCCTGCATGCGCACTCGCGCAAAAGCACGCGCCTCACGCAGGCTCGCCGACTTGTCGGATACATCCACCATAGTGGCCTTGCCTTGCTCGTCGAGATGGGTGAGGCTCATGACTACTCCAATCAGAATTGGTAAACCAGATTAACGTAACTCATGGTGTCGGTTTTTTCCTTGTCCGGCGCCACGTCACTGTCATTGGACAGATTAACGCCCACCTTCAGCTGTAGCGCGCTGTTGATGCGTGTGGTCAGGGCTGTCTCTGCAACAGTACGGGTATTTTCCTCCGCAGACTCCACACTGAGTGTTTGCGTAAATTCAGCCGCTTCGCTGATTTTCCAGAGGTAAGCCGCTGCACCACGCAGCAAAACGCCGGTTTCTTTTTCCAGACTTTCATCGGCCAATACTTTTTCTGCGCGAAAATAACCCGGACCTATTTCAACATCCAGGTGCATGGTTTCGCCGTCAAATAAGCGGGCACCATAACCCAGTGCTACCGTTGAGTAACGACGGTAGGCGCCAAACTGGTCATCCGTATGCGCGCCGTACAGAAAGAGATTCGAGTGCTCGCGCTGCAACTGATAGGCCGTTTTCGCCGAACCAAAATACTTCTCAGCGGTTTTTTCTTTGATCTTCGAACCGTCTTCCTGGGTCACCTGATCCTCTTTAAATAAGGCGGTCAACACATAGTGGTTATGCCAACGCTCAGTCGTTTGCTTGGCATCTATCTTGGCCTGAATACTGGTGGTTTCGGTATTACCCGAAGTGGCTATCACTCCCAGCTCGGTTGACACCGCCCAGGGTTTAGTGGTTTCGCCGTAGGCATTGACGGCGGCCAGAGACAGAGCAAGTAACAGGGGCTTTTTCATAGGAACTTCCTTAAATCGCATGACACCATACTGAGGGCGCCAAAGGTGGAGAGCGCAAAAATTCTGCGCAGAAATATCAGAGGGGTGGGATTACACAATAAAACACCAAGGCTTGTACAGGCTGGCTCGACAAGCCATGGTAGAATTTGCGCGTTTTGCCAAAGGCGCACCCAACGATGCTCAACCCCGTCAATCCCCAATCATTTTTCCGCCATCAGCCCAGTCGCCGGTTTTGCGCCGCGCCTATGATGGACTGGTCGGATCGCCACTGCCGCTTTTTCTGGCGACTGCTGAGTAAACACACGTTTTTTTACACTGAGATGGTAACCACCGGCGCCCTGATCCACGGCGATCGCGCGCGTTTTCTCGACTATGACGCCAGTGAGCACCCGCTAGCCTTACAGTTAGGCGGCAGCGACCCCAAGGCCTTGGCCGAGTGCGCGCGTATGGCGGAGGACTGGGGCTACGATGAGGTCAACCTCAATTGCGGTTGCCCCAGCGACCGGGTGCAAAACGGCATGATCGGCGCCTGCTTGATGGCGGAGCCGCGCCTTGTAGCCGAGTGCATAGCAACCATGCAGACAGCGGTAAAAATCCCGGTCACCGTCAAACACCGCATAGGTATCGACGACATGGACGATTACCAAGGCCTGGTGGATTTTGTAACGCCCATTGCCAATACTGGTTGCCAAACCTTTATCGTCCACGCACGCAAGGCCTGGCTCAAGGGCCTGAGCCCCAAGGAAAACCGCGAAGTCCCGCCCCTGCAATACGATCGCGTGGTTCAGCTAAAACGAGAATTTCCCTCACTGGAAATTATCATCAACGGCGGGATTACCAACCTTGAACAGAGTCAATCGCTGCTGAAAGACCTGGACGGGGTGATGCTGGGGCGGGAGATCTATGCCAACCCCTATCTACTAGCTGAAGTAGATCAACAACTTTTTGGCAGCCCCGCACCCATCATCAGCCGCGATGCAGTTTTGGCCGAGTTCCGCGACTATTGCGCGCGGCAACTGGCGGGCGGCACCAAGCTCAGCCACATGACCCGTCATATTTTGGGGCTTTACCAAGGTATGCCCGGCGCTCGCAGTTTTCGTCGCGTGCTGAGTGAAAAAGCGCCGAGACCCGGCGCTGGCCTGGCCGTGCTCGATGAAGCCGTGACCGCTATGCGCGATGCCGCCAACTCAGCGCCCTGACAAGCTCCCCCCCTGCCGGGGCACCTTGCTTTCCGGCCGGGGTCTATAAGTACTACAATAGCGCCCCATAACAGACACAACACATCCACTCCGCAATAGGACCCATGACAGTGACCAGTAAACTCGAACAGCTTAAGCAAATGACCGATGTGGTTGCCGATACCGGCGACATAGAAGCGATCCGTCTCTACAAGCCCCTTGACGCCACTACCAACCCCTCGCTGCTCTACAAGGCAGCGCAGATGCCTCAGTACCAGGACCTGCTGACCAAATCCCTGGCTGCCGCCAAAGGCGTAGCCGGTAGCGCCGAGCAAATCGCCGCCGCCTGCGACCATCTGGCCGTCGCCATCGGCCTGGAAATCCTCAAGATAGTTCCCGGCCGCATCTCCACCGAAGTGGATGCACGCCTGTCCTTTGACACCCAGGCTAGCATCGCCAAGGCCCGCCAACTGATCAGCCTCTACGAGCAAGGTGGCGTGGGTAAAGAACGTGTACTCATCAAACTCGCCTCTACCTGGGAAGGCATACGTGCGGCCGAGGTACTGGAGAAAGAAGGCATCAACTGCAACCTGACCCTCTTGTTCGGCTTTAACCAGGCCAGCGCCTGCGCCGATGCCGGTGTTTTCCTGATTTCTCCCTTCGTAGGCCGTATCCTTGACTGGTACAAGGCCAACACTGACAAGAAGGAATACACTGCTGAGGAAGATCCCGGCGTGGTTTCTGTTCGCCGCATTTACAACTACTACAAACAACACGGCTACAAAACTGTGGTGATGGGCGCAAGCTTCCGCAATATCGGCGAAATTGAAGCGCTGGCAGGTTGTGACCGCTTGACCATCAGCCCTCAGTTGCTGCAAGAACTGGACAGCGATAGCGGCAAACTGGAGCGTCGCCTGTCACCCGACAATCGCGGTGAGGCCATTGCCAGAGTCACTGACACCGAAGCCAGCTTCCGCTTTGAACTGAACCAGGATGCTATGGCTATCGAGAAGCTGTCTGAAGGTATTCGCGGTTTTGTGAAAGACCAGATTAACCTGGAAAATCTGCTTAAAGCCCGTGCTCAATAAGCTGTCCCAATGGTTGGATCGCCACCTGGTTCCAGGTGGCGATACCGCCCCCTCAGTTTTTACGCCTGCCCAAAAGCAGCTGGCCATGGCCGCACTGTTGGTGGAAGTGGCGCAGGCCGATCATCATTTTTCCGACGCTGAAGTCGAACACCTGCTGCAATTGCTGGAGCGCAAGTTTGGCTTGGCACCAGCGGAACAGTCCGCACTGCTCGAACTGGCGCGCAGTCATTCCGCCGACGCCACCTCACTGCATGAATTCACACGCTTGATTCATCAGCATTGCACCCTGGCGGAGAAGCAGGCGCTGTTAGTCGCCCTGTGGGAACTGGCTTATGCAGATGGTGAAGTGGATAAGTACGAGGATTATGTGATTCGCAAGCTGGCGGATTTGCTCCACCTACCCCATGCAGACTTTATGCGTGCCAAACACCTGGCTCGCGAGCGGATGACAAAAGAAGACTGATCAAGGGCACTCGAGCATTTTGACCAGGTTGCGGAAGGTTTCGCGATTCTCCTGATTCATGCCCATGAGAATGCGGTGAGCCTCAAGCACCTTTTCGCGCACCTGGACTTCATCGCTGGTATCGCTGGGCAAAGCCTCAGTGGGTGCTACCGGCGTGTCCAACTCGCTGACGATGGTAAAAATATCGTGAAAGCCCATGGTTTCCAGCACCCGGTTGATACTCGGATTGGTGGAGAGAACAACCGGCACCACACCACGACGCTCCTGCCCCTGAATGGAAATTTTGGCCATCAGCCCCAGGGTAGTGCTGTCGATAGCTTCCGCTTCGGACAGATCAAAAAGCACCGCGGTAAAGTCGCCGCGACTGAGCATGGTATCGATAAATTGATCGAAGGAAATGCACAGGGTCAAACGCACATCCCCCACCATCTTGATGACATGGACTCCATGGTGGTCGGCAACCAGTATCTGGCCGGGGCGCATCTTACTTACCTCTGGTAATCGTCAAAATGGCGATATCGTCCGGTGTTTCTTTTACGTCCTGAATCGCCAAGGCGTCGCACACGGCATCAAGGCTCTGTGCGTGATCCTTCAATATTGATAGTAGATAGGCTTCCTTATCCTGCAAGCTTTCGCGGGGAAGAATCTCCAAAACGCCATCAGAAAACCCGATCAGCGAAAAGGCTTCCGGCAGAGATCGTTGATAAACCTCCCAGGACGCGCCTTTGAAAATCCCCACGGGTTTGCCCTTGCCACACAAAAACTCCGCTCCCTCAGGGGTCACCAGTACTGGCATGGGCAGGTGCCCTGCCACCACGTAGCGCATCTCATTGAGTTGGGTATCTATCACACCGACAAAAAAAGTCAGGTGATGGTTCAGCCGGGTTTCGGTGAGTTCGCGGTTGAGGGTTTGCAACATCAGGTTGGCGCCCGACTCAAAGGATTCCTCGTCACCAAAGAGTCCCTCTTCACGCACCATGCGACTCACCAGATGTTTTAACCAAATGGTCACAAAGGCCGAGGAGGCGCCGTGACCAGACACATCGGCCAGATAAAACGCCAGGTAGCGTTTGCGGATGTGGGCGTAGTCGACGAAGTCGCCGCTGAGGTACAAGGAGGGCACTATGCGATGGGCCGAGGTGTAGCCCTCGGGAGTGCGCAGTGGTTGGGGCATAAGGCGTCGCTGCACCTGTCGCCCGGCCAACTGATCTCGCTCCAGCACCCGCAGGTTTTCGCGCAAGTCGCGGTTGGCCTGCTCCAGCTTTTCCCGGTAACGCTGGTTTTGCAGTATCAGATCCTGGCTTTCGAGCGCTTTGCGCACCGAATGCACCAGCATTTCCATATCGAGGATGGGTTTGATCAGGTAGTCGCGAGCACCCAGGCGCAAAGCGGTTACCACATCGGTCATGACTCCGGCACCGGAGATAACGATCACGGGTAATTCGGGCATCTGTTCATGGAGTTGTTGCAGAACCTGCAGTCCATCGAGGTCCGGCATACGCAGGTCGGTAATGACCAACTCGGGGGATTGTTCCTGAATGGCCACCAGGCCGCTGGCGCCGCTGGCCGCTTCCACCACCTCAAAGCCGCTGTCCTGCAAGTAGGTGGCTATGCTCTGACGTACCAGGGGGTCATCGTCGATAATAAGCAGTCTTCTACTTCTGTCTGACATCCCTAGCCCTTCACAGCCGGATCTGATGTGTCTTGAGAGGCGGCTAACACTACTCTCTTAGGCAGGGGCGTGCAAGTCGTTCAATTTCGCATTCTCGGCATGAGCACAGAGGCATACCAACCCCCTGTGCTACACTCAAATGGCCCGCCCCACCAGGGTTGTGTAAACCAGCCAAAAGGCGCCGGGCAGACGCAAGCGTGCACCGCTGACAACAAGATAACCAGGAGTCGCACATGAGTTATTCCGATAAGAGCTACAGCGAAAAGCGTGATTTTATTCGCATGACCATCAGTGTTCCGCTCAGCGCCAAGCTGTCTGCAGCGGGAGGTGTGGTAGAGGGTGAGTGTCGCAACCTGAGCGGTGGCGGTATGTTAGTGGTGACGACAGA
The DNA here is from genome assembly GCA_965652595.1 of uncultured Cellvibrio sp. GTDB lineage: Bacteria > Pseudomonadota > Gammaproteobacteria > Pseudomonadales > Cellvibrionaceae > Cellvibrio. The sequence continues at coordinate 18,158 of CBFGWO010000022.1, forward strand.
AGATTTACCCGTGGGCACAGAGCTGGAAGCCGAAGTCTCCTCTGGCCATGGCCACAGCCCTACCTTCAGGGCCAGGATGCGGGTCGCGCGCAATACGTTGCTGGAGGCCGGCAAGTATGAGCTTGGCTTGGAAACCTTGAGTATGCTCGGCTAGCCCCCGGCTAAAAGCGGTAGAGCGAGGATTGGGGTTTTATTCGTAACCGTAATCCTCGTCGTCCCCAAAATCCTCTTCTCCAAAGCTGTCTTCCACCTCGCCGTTATTGATTAAAAACTGACGTCGCTGCAAATAAGCATCGCGCACAAAGGTGTAGTGATCGCCGGTTAAATGGCGTTCCAATTCCAGGGCGCTGGAACGCATATCCAGAATGGAAAGCCCCAGCAAAGTGTTTTTGGTCGGCACATGATCCACATAGGCGCGCGGATCGCTATACCAGTCGACCGGCAAGGCCAAGCCATCACGCAGTGTGCTGGGGCCGAGGAAAGGCAACACCAGATAAGGGCCATTACCAACCCCCCACACAGCCAGGGTTTGACCAAAATCCTCCCCATCACTGGGCTTGAGACCCATGTGCTGAGCTACATCAAACAACCCCGCCAAGCCGACCGTCGAGTTCACCAGGAAGCGGCCGGTATCCTTGGCCGCCTGAGCTGGCTGCCATTGCAGCAGGTTGTTGAGCAGGTTGTGCACCTCCCCCAAATTGCTGAACACATTGCTTACCCCACGGCGCACAAATTTGGGCGTAATCAGGTTGTAGCCCTTTGCCAGCGGCTTAAGCGTGTATTTATCAACATGGGTGTTAAAAGAAAAGATGGCGCGGTTGAGGCCTTGCCAGGGATCAGGGTTAGCCACTGGCTGCTCCCAGGCATCCCCAAATGCGGCTTCATCTTGAGACTGATCTTGAGAAGAATTTTTAACCGAGGCGCATCCGGAGAGCAGTAATAAGGCTAGCAGAACGAGGCTTGTCGCCTGCAGCGACGAATATTTGTCCATAAAACGAATTTCTCACACTGGAGGGCAGGTAGAAGTGGCTACTTCATGCGCGTGCGTGAAGCTGCCACCACTTTAACCAATGCGTCCGTCGCTCACAACCGCCACTAACCTCGACCAGGGCTAGAATTTCACGTCCAGCCCAACGCCCAGGTATTGGTCATCGCGGGTGGTGTCGTTCTCAACCTGAGTGAAATAACTAAACAGGGTGACGTTTTTGCTCAGTTTGTAATCCGCACCCAGGCTCGCTGTGCTGCTGCCCGGCGCCTTGATATCCGACTCACCGTACTGGGCCTTCAAACCCCAGGATTTATTGAGGCTCCAGAGTGCCGAAACGATAACGCCATCCTCATCGATCGTACCGTTGTCATAGCGCTCATAAAGGGCGCCCAGTTGCACGCTGGCAAGGGTATAACGCGCCGCCAGGCGCTGGCTGTCAACACCGGGAATCACATCCTGATCAAGGGCAACACCCGCATAGAAACTGTCATTGGTGTAGGTGACCGACGCCGAGACGCCATCATCGGCACCGTCTGCCTCCTGAGTGACATAAGCCACAGACGCCCCGAAGTTCCCCAAGGATTTAGGGGCTGAGTACTGAACAATATTCTTCGCGCGAATTTCGCCATTCAGTACCTGGGTAATGTCACCCACCAAATCATTAAACAGGTCAACTTTTTCCTGCACAACCTTCAAAGGCGTGTCAAAAAGGCCGCCAATCACACGCCCAAACTGCCCCTCAAGACCGATAAAAATATTGCGCTGGGAAAAGGTGCCGCTGGCGTTGGAACCATCATCCACTTCGGTCTGGTACTCGAACTGATAAACCGCCGTAAGGCCCTCGTTAATAACTTCACTGCCCTTAACACCGATACGTGATGAATTGCTCACCAACTCAACTTTATCGCCATTCAGTTGCTCGTCAGCGTGGTGCAGAGAAACATTACCCTTGCCGTAAAGCGTAAAATCCGCGTAAGACCAGCTTGGAAACATCGCTGCCAGCGCCAGCGTCAGTGTCACTTTCTTCATGAGAATCCCCTTGATTTTCTGGTGTCGTAAAGTCCTAAGTGGAGGCTATGGGCCTGGTGGTCGCCATAGTGCGCAGGAAATATTTCAAAAATATGACAATGTTAAAATTTTGTGTCTGTTTGATGACGATTTGAAGAATAGCGGTTTTTTTAGGCATCATCCTGACCCCAAATGGCCGCTTGTGGATTAATGCGTCAAGCCGCATCCAAGCAAAGTCCAGACAGCCAAAGTGGCCTACTCAGGTATAGCGCAAAATCGATCATTTCTCCTGAATGAGGCCGCTCAATAACTGGCAATTTGCCCAGCGGGACAGTAGAGTTGGAGCGCGACACCAACGGACAGGGCCCATGAGTAAACCGCTAAATGTCCTCTTCATCGAAGATTCCCCGGAAGATGCCGAACTCACCACCTACGAGCTGGTGCGCGGCGGCTTTAACCCCTCAGTCGCCCGGGTAGAAACTCGCCAAGAGATGATGGATGCACTGGTTAACCATCGGTGGGATCTCATACTCTGTGATTTTCGTCTGCCGGGGTTCAGCGCCGAGGCGGCACTCGCAACCCTGCGCGAATCTGGCCAGGACATTCCTTTTATCATCACCTCCGGTGTCGTCGAGGCTGAGGATACCGTCAGCTTACTCAAGCAAGGTGCCCATGACTTTTTAAACAAGGAAGCCTTCGCCCGACTGGTGCCCGCCATCGAACGCGAATTGCGCGAGGCGCAAGAGCGACGCCAGCGCCGCATCGCTGAAGATCAGGTGCGCATTCTTTCCAGTGCTGTCGAACAAAGCCCCGTAGCGGTGCTAATCACTGACCCTCAAGGTCAGATTCAGTACGCCAATCCAAAATTTGAGCAAATGACCGGCTACACCCTGGAACAAGCCAGAGGACGGGATATTGGCTTTACCCTACTGCATCGCGATAACGAAGTAGCGGTATCCATACTCAGTGCAGCTATCCGCGAAGGCAATGCATGGCGCGGCGAAGTCTGTAGTCAACGCCGGGATGGTCAATTGCTCTGGGAATACGTCAGCCTGTCTCCGCTGCGCCGAGAGACGGGTGACATCTCCCATTTTATTGTTATCAAAGAGGACATCAGCGTCAGACGCAGCTACGAAGAGCGGCTGAAAAAACAAGCCCATTACGATGACCTGACCGACCTTCCCAACCGCACGCTGATGATGGAGCGGCTCAACCTCGCACTCGAATCCTCGCGACACACACAGAAATCCTGCGCCCTACTTTGTATTGACCTGGACAGGTTCAAGCAAGTGAATGACAGTCTGGGCCATCACTCTGGCGATCAGGTGCTCAAGCAAGCCGCGCAACGCCTCAGCAGTTGTATACATAACGAACACACTCTGGCGCGCATGGGTGGCGATGAATTCATTGTCATCATGCCGAACATTACCCTTGCGACAGAAGCAGAAGGTCTTGCGCAAAAAATTATTCAGGCGTTTACCACACCTTTTTCACACAAAAGCAAAGACTACCTGGTGACCACCAGCCTGGGGATTGCACTTTTTCCGCAAGACGGGACCAACGCCACCGAACTACAGCGCAATGCTGATCTGGCCATGTACAAAGCCAAGGAACTGGGGCGAAATCGTTTGCATTTTTATACCGAGGAAATCAATGCCCAGCTGATGGCCCGAATGGAACTTGAAGCCCGCCTGCGAAAGGCGAGCGTCTGCGATGAATTTGAGCTTCATTATCAGCCCATCTATGACTTGAATACTCACCAGATTGTTGGTGTTGAAGCGCTGATACGCTGGCCCCAGGCAGATGGTAGCCTATTGATGCCCTCCGATTTTATTCCCCTCGCGGAAGATATAGGCGTAATCCAGGTTATCGATAAATGGGCGATGGCAGCGGCCTGTGCGCAATTTGCAGAACTCAACAAGCTCAATGCCAGACCCTTACGCCTGGCCCTGAATGTTTCTCCGCGCCAACTGCAAATTGTCGATTATGCAGAGTTTGTGGCTGATCAGCTCAAAACCCATCGGATCTCGGCGCGCCATCTGGAGCTGGAGGTTACTGAGCGGGTTCTCATGCACAATGATCAACAAACCCAGATCAATATCAATTTGCTATGTGATATGGGCGTTCGCTTTGCCATCGATGATTTTGGCACCGGCTATTCATCGCTGGCCTACCTACAAAAGTACCCCTTCAAAACCTTGAAAATTGATCGCAGCTTTGTGAGTCAGGTGTATAAAAATCGCCATACGCAACGCCTGGTAGACACCATTGTCACCATGGCTCACGGATTGGATATGGAGGTGGTAGCCGAGGGTATCGAGTCAGAAGTACAGGCACAACAACTGCTCAACCAAGGGTGTGATCACGGACAGGGCTACTATTTTAGTCGCCCCTTGGGCTTTAATAAGCTGTACGCGTTGGTTCTCGCGAGCCTGCGAAAATAAAAAGCTCCCGTCGGGACGGGAGCTAAAGCCATGGCATTTTATGGCTGGTTTCCGGCTAGTGTTTTAGCCCTCCTATTGCGAATCTATCACTTGCCATCCTCGTTCCTTGGCATGCGCCTCCAGAAATCGACCACCAGTAACAACCCTGGGGTTTCCCACCAACTCGAGCATGGGCAAATCAGAAATATCATCACCATAGGCATAACACTCCTTGGCGTCCACGCCCATAGCCGTCAGAAACTGCTCGACGAGCAGCGCTTTTCCTTGGCCAATAGCAGGTGCACCGATCAATCGTCCGGTATAGCTGTCACCACAAATTTCCAAACTGGTAGACAGTATGTGGCGCACCCCCAGGTGACGAGCAATGGGCCGCAACACGGCAGGAAAAGAACCTGAGACAAAAATCACCTCATCCCCCAACGCCTGATGCTGCCGCAACGCATTTAATACCGGCCGACTATAGAATTCACTGTCGGCAAGCTGCCGGCGAAACCAACGCTCACCCATCTCTCGCACATCCGCAACCTTGCGTCCGGCAAAATAGTGGTAGTAGCGGATATTCAATTTATCCCAGGAAGCGTTAGCCAAAGAAAGCTCGCGCAAATCCTGCTCAAAAAATTGTCTATCCTGATCACCAACGTTATTAAACCAAAACTCCTGAAAGCTGAGCATGCTCTTGGTTGCAATCAAGGTATCGTCTACATCAAAAAATGCGTATCGCTGATAACAATGTGGAGTTACTTGCAAATTACTCATTGCGTCTTCCTCTGGATAATTTACAGGCTATCGACATGAGCCAATGGCAACGGATGCTGACGCATACCAGCAACCACCTGATTCAGATATTCTGTATGCGCTTTGATAGCCCCCATATTTTCCCGCTTGGCAATTCGCATCTTTTCCATAGCGCCAAAGGATGCGCTGAACTCACACACACTTTGACCACACTGCTCCACATCAACGCGCGCAGAAAAACTCAACCGACGGGGATTATCCAGCGACACTTCCGTCATAGTGCAACGAATTGTGGCACCTATTGGAAAAGTGTACTGGCTATAAGTAACGGACAAGCCGTTAAAGACAAACGCATACCGGATATCATTTTTGGGGATGAGATAAGCCTCTGCTACCGCCATCAACGCTTGACGAATAGCCTCGATCAGAATCATGCCCTGCACATGCTGACCGCTAAGATGGTCGTGCATTAACTCGCAATCCTCGTCAATCATAAGATCTGCCTCATAAACAAATTCTGATTGCTGACGGGGAGTTGATACCAGCGTATTGGATGACAAATGCTTGTGGGTTAGATGGGAAGGCGCACGCTCTGGCAAGCTATGCCAAAGCGTAAAGTCAAATTGCGACAGATTAGGTGAGGCTGCTGCTTCGGCGAGCAGATTTTTAACGCTGGCATCCCCCAAGCCCTGACCTGGCACCAACAGGGTTACCCCCTGCCCCGGCAACAGCGGCACCGAAAAGCTGAGCAACCCACGTAACTGGGAAAGTGTAATTGCGTCCTTACCTTGAACATAACTTGCAAATTTGTCGCCAACAACGAGCAATATACGACTATTCATAATCTCTACCTCAATAATGGAAGGAATTGGAGTTGAACAACCGGCTCGACCTACTTGCCTGGCGGCGACTAGAGGATTGGAGTTCCAATCTATGCAGTTCCAATCGATGTGAAGCAGCCAGACAAACGGCCGGCGCCTCCCTCGGAGAATCCCTGTCTTTGGTGACAAACTCAGCATGCAATATTCATCAACAAACGCTCGCGCTATACTGAGAAAATGTCTTATGACTAGAATGCTTTAGCAGACTTTTGATAAGCTCCCGCCACTATGAAGACTTGAGCGCCAGATTCCATGGCCAAACGACAATAACCAGCCTGTGGAGACATAATGAAAGCCCCCAAACTGATAGCCCTTTTGAGTGTGTTGTTAGCATTTGGCGCTCGTGGGACGCTGGCCCAGGACGACAAATTGACTTTTATTTCTATTGAGGCCGCGCCCTGGGCCTCAAGGAATGCAGAAACCGGCGAACTTGAGGGAGCCTTTATCGAAATTATTCGTGTATTGGAGCAGCGTCTTGAGCAATCTATTGAAGTGAGCATTGCGCCATTTGCACGCATTGATCGGGAACTGGCGTCAGGCGTTCATGATTGCACCATTCTGGTACCCCTCAGTGAGGAACTGACGGAACGAGGAACCATTCTCGCGTTTCACCCCATCGGCTTTTATGCGCGCAAGGAAATTCCGCTGCGCAGCTATGACGATATAAAGTCGCTCAAGCTCTCGGTTATTCGCGGCGGCAGCCTAAGCCCTGAATTCGATAATGATGAAAGCCTTCACAAGGAGTTTGATACGGATTATTTGATTGGGCTGCGCAAAGTTGCCCGAGGACGACTCGACGCTATCGTGGGAGCCATTCCGACCCTGAAGTATTTGGCAGAGCAGGAAGGTTTGGACAAGTATTTGGGCGAACCTTTGACCGTTGTCGAAATTCCACTCATGCTCCAATGCGCTAAAAATTCTGATCAATTACCCAATATGCCAAAAATCAACGCGGCGCTTGATGCCATCAAAGAAGATGGCACCCTGGCAAAAATTCGTGCACAGCATTACTTCTAGCTCGCGCATTGGCACCTATGAGCCTGCTAAGCGATTGCCGAAATGCCTTCCTGAAAAAGCCAACGCGCAGCATTGCGCAACGCTTGCTGCTGTATATTATTTTGTTCAGCTCCCTCGCCACTCTGATCGCGACCAGTATTCAACTTTATCTGGATTACCGTCGCGATCTGGATGTCATTCACAGCCGACTTCAGGATATTGAAACCAGCTACCTCTCAAGCCTTGGCGCCAGCCTGTGGAATCTGGATACTCGCCAACTGGAATTGCAAATTGAAGGGATCATGCACTTGCCCGATATCCAACGTGTCGAAGTGCGCGAACTGGGAGACACTGACTTAGATCCTCTCCATCTGCTGCGCGGAAAACCTGGACGACGAACCATCACAAGGGAGTTGACTATCTTCCACGTCCTGCCAGAAGGCAACAGAGAGGTCGGCGTGCTCCTGGTAGAAGCATCACTGGAATCCGTCTATCAGCGCCTTTGGGACAAAGCGATCGTTATTTTTCTCAGCCAGGGCATAAAAACTTTTCTGGTGTCCCTGTTTATTTTGTATATTTTTTATTACCTGGTAACGCGGCATATTATTGATCTATCGCAATTCCTTCGAAAGCTGGACACGGAGAAACTGGAAGAAAAACTTCGCTTGAACCGAAAGGCGCACCCAAAAACTGACGAACTGGATGATCTGGTGATTGCGTTTAACAAAATGACCGATAATCTGGTGCAAAGTTATGACCGCCTGCGATTATCCAACCGAGCCCTGGAAATTGATATTCGTGCGCGAATCGCCGCGGAAGCAGAAGTTGTTCGACTCAATAATTTGCTGGAGCAACGCGTTCGGCAGCGCACCGCAGAGCTGGAAGCTGCCAACAGTGAACTGGGCGCCTTTTCCTATTCAGTCTCTCACGACCTGCGCGCGCCGCTTAGACGTATTGAGGGTTTTCGCCGAATGCTTAAAGAGGAATACGGTGATCGAATAGATGCCAAAGGCCAACACTACCTGTCGCGAATGGAAGCGGGAACCCGGGAAATGGCTGAAATGATTGACAGCTTTCTACGCCTGTCACGTGCCACCCAAGGCGAGCTGGATGTCAAACAGGAAGACCTTTCGCTGATGGCTGCGGACATCGCGCAACAGCTGCGCGAAAGGGAGCCTGATCGTCAGATTTACTTTTCCATTCAATCGGGTATTTATGCGAACGTTGACAGGCGCATTTTTGAAGTCTTGTTGCGTAATCTGCTCGATAACGCCTGTAAATACTCGCGCAATACCGCAGAAGCAAAAATAGAATTCGGTCGACTATTGAATCAGGACGAATGGGTGTATTATGTGGCAGATAACGGCGCTGGCTTTGATATGACCTACGCAGACAGACTCTTTACTCCCTTCACCCGCTTGCATCGAGCCGAGCAATTTGAAGGCACAGGTATAGGATTAACAACTGTACAACGTATAGTTGCCCGACACGGCGGACATATTTGGGCGGAAGCCACGCCCAATGAGGGCGCTAAATTTTATTTCACACTTTGGTCAAGGAATAGCGTAAATGGTGACGGAAACCATCCTGCTGGTTGAGGACAATCCTGATGATGCGGAACTTGCTCTGTTGGGTTTCGCAAAAAATGCTCAGCAGGATCCCAGCGGTCGCCGCAATTACCAGATTGATGTGGTCAGCAGCGGCGAAGACGCACTGGATTATTTATTTGCGCGCGGAAGCTACTCCCATCGCCAGTCCATGGCACCACCCGATTTAATTTTGCTGGATCTCAAATTGCCGGGCATTAGCGGTCTGGTTGTTTTGAAAGAACTGAGACGCCACCTGAGTTTTCAGCAAACACCCGTCGTTATTCTCACCACCTCCGATGAAACCTCAGACATTCTTGATGGCTATAATCTGGGTGTAAACAGCTATCTGCAAAAGCCTGTCGACTTTAACGCTTTTGCTGATCTTTTATTGCAAGTCAGTGACTATTGGTTAAACAGAAACACTAATCGCTATTAATTTGGCGATCGATCAGCACATCTTTTGCCAACCAATCAATCACCAGGCTTCTGGCCTCTTCGATTTCCCTGGTATCCGTATACCCTAGACCCATCTCGCGCATCTGTTCCACACACTCGCCAAAGGTCAAACCTGGTGCATTTTCCAGCAGCTGTAAGAATGCATAGCTCTGGGCATTTAATGCCATAAATGCAATCTGATCGCATCGATTGCGGTAGGCCAACAGGAAGGTGGGGGTGGCGTCCGGCTGCCCAGGCTGAAAATCTGGCCCCAAACGATGAACAGGAAAGCGATACGCGAGGCTCCAGGCAAGGGGAGAAACCCAGAGTCGTTGCGCGTCAGTTAGCGCGCTAGCCAAGGGATTTTTAGGCGGAGGTAGCGCAACATCGGCCACATCCAGAGCCAGCTCAATCCATTCATAGTGCGCAAGCTCAACTAAAAACGGCGGATCTCCAGCGCGCTGGCCGCGCACCTCCAGGTAACGCAAAAATTCTTGGCTGATTTCTAAAAAGTAGGGCGTTTGCGCACGGTGCTCAATTAAAAAATCGCGCACCAGTTGCTGCCAATGATCATCGGGCAGTATCTGCTTGATCACAGGAAAAGCACCCGCGATAAATCCGGCGATATTGTTAAACACCAGATCGCGATAAATGCTCAGGCGCCGCTCCTCCATGGGCATGGCATTGGCGGGCGTGAGTGGTTGGGTACGAGGATCGCGCAAGTAACCCGCAAAAGCCAACTGAAGCTCCTGCGTCTGTTTCACGCTTGCAGTACCTGCTGTTCAGCTGACGCTGACATGCCCTGCAACTGGCGAATTCGTGCCACCTCGGTCAGCAATTCAGGCACCGGAGGAATATTAAAATCCCGCTCCAGCAGTGTTGGGTAAACGCCAAAAATCTCATACGCCAGGGACAGGAGCGACCAGACATCGTCAATCACGGGGGCACCGTGAGTGTCCACACGCAAATCCTCCGCCTCGTGGTAGTGACCGGCAACGTGCATATAGGCGATGCGCTCGCCGGGCAGCTCGCGCAAAAAAGCCGCTGGGTCATATCGGTGATTAATACTGTTAACGTAGACGTTATTCACGTCGAGCAGCAGATTGCAATCGGCTTCGGCAATCACTGCTTTGATAAATTCCAACTCGCTCATCTCAGCCAAGGGAACACAATAATAGGAGGCATTTTCGAGAGCGATCCGCTGACCAAGAATCTCCTGGGCTTGACGCACCCGCGCCGCCACATAGTGCACAGCCTCTTCGGTAAAAGGGATGGGGAGGAGATCGTAGAGCTGACCATCATCGCTGGTATAGCTCAGATGTTCGCTGTAACAAACCACGCCGTGTTCACGTAAAAATTTTTTTACCGCCGCGAGTAAATCCAGATTCAGCGGTGCGGGTGAACCAATCGAAAGCGATAAGCCATGGCACACAAAGGGAAATCTTTCGGTATAGCTGCGCAGTTGCCGCCCGAGGCGGCCGCCAACACCAATCCAGTTTTCCGGTGCGACTTCCATAAATTCCACCTGCTCAGTGCTGACCTGGCTCAAGTCAGTCAGCAGGCTGCGGCGCAGGCCAAGGCCCGCACCGCCAAGCCGGGGCAGTAGCGCCGGGGTTGCGGGCATTAATGGCCGCATTTGCCCTCGCCGCACTTGCCTTCTCCTTCAGCTTTTTTTTCGGTTTTGTCTTTTTTATCGTCGCCGCACTT
>CBFGWO010000023.1:0-28736 GCA_965652595.1 uncultured Cellvibrio sp.
CGGGTTTACGGCGTGTCTTGCACCCCTATACCCCAAAGCAGCCCGCGCTACGAAGCCCCCAACTGCTCCCTGTGGTCTCTAAAATTCATCGCACAACGCGAAATAAAATGGCGAATCTGTTCAATCGAATGTTTGTTGGCAACATCATTGCCCGGCACCAACTGATCAGCGCGCGGATAGATGCCATAGCCCGCGAGTAAACAATGCCAGGAAATTGAAGGGTAGTAGTTATCAATCTTCTGGCGATCCAATTCATCGCTCAGGTTATTGCCCGACACCCAGGTTTGCACAATAGCGCGCAGGGAATCGGAGAGGTGTTCGTTTTGTCCGTTGGCGATCCAGTAGTCAGTATCGCGGCGGGAATTGACGCGGTAGTGGCAGACGATGTAATCGCGCACCCGCTCAAAACGGGTGTTGATGTTTTGATTAAATTCTTCGCGAAAGTTGTCGGTGTAATTGCCTTTTTCGAGGCTTTCGATAAAACCTTGAATTGTCTCCTGCACCAGATGCAAGGCCGTGGCTTCGAGGGGTTCGATAAAGCCCTGGGAGAGGCCCACGGCCAGACAGTTTTTGTGCCAGTGTTGGGCAACGCGACCTACATTCATTTTTAGATGGCGGGCAGGCTGGTCGCTGTCGAGCATGCCCAGGTGGTGCCGCAGTTCGGTTTCGGCTTGGTCGGCGGAGCAAAAAGCAGAGCTGTAAACATAACCGTTGCCAATGCGTGAGGTGAGCGGAATGGCCCAGGCCCAACCGTATTTGAGCGCGGTAGAGATGGTTTGGGATTCGATAGTGTCTTTTGAGGGTGTAGGCATGACCACGGCTGAGTCGTTAAACAAATTTTTGCCAAAAGATACAAAAGGTACTTTAAGCGTTTGTTGGATCAGCAGACCGGAAAAGCCGGTGCAATCCACATAAAAATCGCCCTGCAAGGTGTCGCCGGATTCGAGCAGCAGCGAATCGATTTCTCCTTGGGCGTTTTGTACTACCTGGCGGACTGTGCCTTGCAGGTGGCGCACACCGCGAGCACTGGCTTTCTTGCCTAGATATTGTCCAAGCAGGCCAGAATCAAAGTGGTAGCCGTAATTGATTTCAAAGGGAAAGGATTCTGCCGCTATGGGCGCGAGCTGGTGTTTGGCAAGCCAGGTGGCGAGAAAAAAATGGTCGGGATGGCCTTCGACATCCACGCCCTTGCGACGCACAAAGCTGTTGTAAAAAAATGCCGGGGCTGTGTAGTCGTCCGGCTGCGCCGGAAAGGGATGAAAGTACTCGGTAAACCCCGGCACTGTAGACCAGTTGCGAAAGCTGATGCCCGCTTTATAGGTGGCATTGCATGCGGGCATCCATTCAGATTCGGCAAAACCAAGGGAATCCATAAAACCTTTGAGCTGCGGCGTTGAGCCCTCGCCCACACCGATAATGCCAATTTGCGGTGATTCCAGCAGGGTGATCTTAATGGGCTCTTGCGCCCAACGCGCCGCCATCAGATTGGCTGCCATCCAGCCCGCTGTTCCGCCACCCACAATTACAATATGCTTTGGCTTATTCATAGACTTGTTCATCAGTTAATTTCGGTAAAAAAATCGGGGGCCAGGCCCCCGATCTTTTATCAAAGGCTACTAGTACTTATAGCCTACACCGAAGAAGAACTGACGACCAAAGGACTTGTACTCACCCATGGCGTAACTACTGCCGTAGTTGGAGGTACTTGGCTCATCGGTCAGATTATTCGCTTGCAGGTAGAGGTCTACACCGTTATCGAAGGAGTAGGACATCTGCATATCTACCACCGTGTAAGGGTCAGCAATTTGGAAAGAGCTACCACCTGGCGTCGCACCCGCGTAGGTAAATTCATCGCGATAGCGCACGTTCATGTTAGTGCTGAAGTTCCCGATATCCCAGAACACCGTGGTGCTCCACACATTTTCCGACAGGCCAGGCAAAGGCAATACCAGGTCATCGAAGTTTGCGCCACCGTCTACGGCGGTTTCGCTTTCAGTGTAAGAGTAGCTGGCGGTCAAACCCAGCCCCGAGAAAATACCGGGCAATTGATCAAAGGTTTGGGTGTAAGCCAATTCCAAACCGCGAATGTAACCCCCTTGATCATTGTTGCGTACGGTTTCGTAGGTACCTTCCACTGTGCCAGGAGGCGCTACTATGCCAATTTCTGACCAGGAAATTTCGCCCTCGGTATACACAATATTTTCAACCAGTGATTCTATGTCTTTGTAGAACAGCGCTGCGGTGAAGGCCCCACCATTGTCCAGGTAATGCTCGTAAGACAAGTCAAACTGATCGGCACGGAAAGGATCGAGATTGGGGTTCCCCTTGGACCACACGTTGTAACGGGGGCTAACACCATCGTTGGCTGTGTCTATCCAGGAACCTGCACCACCGCGCAGTTGGTACACCGGCGGACGACCCATGACTTTTGCGGCAGCAAAACGAATTTGATCGCGATCGGTAATGGCAAAATTCAGGTTCAATGACGGCAGTACATCGGTGTACTCAGGGCCGTACTTGATGTGCTGGTAGTCATTGCGAGTTACACCGTCGTCGTCGGCAATAACATCGCCTTCGCCTTCACGCACCTGTTGGATACCCACGGACTTGGTATCAGTTTCCACCACACGCACACCGATATTCCCGGTTACCGGAATACCACCAATTTCGGCATCCAGGTTAGCCATAAAATAGTAGGCCATTACTTCTTCCAGCACTTCACCACTTTCAATCAACGTCCAGTTGTGGTTCCAGGTTTTCTTGGCAGCGTAAACGCTGGGATCTCCAAAAATTTCATTGGCAATACCGACCATGTCGACGCGGAGGTAATCAGGATAGCCAGCCAGGGCACCACCGAAAGATTCCACGGTGACAAACCCCGCAAGGGAATGAGGTGTACAGGGCACACCGCTGGTGTTGAATTCACAACCTTCGCTAGCCAGTTCACCGTTTTGAACCAACTGGCTCTGGCCTTCACGGCGACCATAGCGGAAGGTGCCGCGATCATCGGTAAATGTACGATCAGACCAACGAAAGCCCGCCTCAACAGAGGAAATTACACCTTCAAGCTCATACTTGAAATCCACCTTCACGCTGTCGATTTCATCGGTGTATTCGTGGGGGAACTGCTCCCACAGCGACAGGCGCATGTTGTTCAGGTTGGTGTAGTCGGTGTTGAAGCTGATGATCGGTGGCTTTTTACCGCGACTGGTATAGGTATAGCTCTGGTCACTGAGTTCACGCCAGGTATCCACGGTTTCACCACCGGTAAGCGTACCTGTTCCAAACTCGTAGGCGTGCATAGTCACCAGACGGTCAACGCGGGTTTTTTCACCGGAAGAGTGCGCAAGATCCAGTGCAAGGCTGGCGCGATCATTGATTTCCCAATCAACTTTCAAGCCGATACTTTCGGTATCTGATTTAGTGGACTGGTCTTCACTGCGGGCTTCAATCCAGGGACCAAAAATGCCGGTCTGGGTCACTGTCCCGCCGGTAACAAAGCCATCTTGCACACTGGGGTTGGTAAAGCTGTAGGTATCTGCGTTGCGATGTAGGCCTTCGAGGGTGTAGCCGTACTTGTCATCGCGCGATTCAAAATCCGAACGGAAGTAATCCAGTTGCAACTTGAATGCATCGGTAGGTTGGTACACCAAGGTACTCAAAAAGCCGTTGCGGGTATCTTCACCCTGAGCCGCACGCAACTGGAAGCCGTTGGTAATTCTTTCGTTGGTGCCATCGCCATTCACATCGCGAGCGCCACCGTAGTTGTAGGTAATCGCCTCTTCGGCGTTGTTAGGCTGATTCAAACGCGCAAAACCCAAACCCAGGCCCAGGGTGCCATCGGCAAATTTTCCTTGGTAGGAAAAGCTTATGCGATCACCAAATTCGTCAGCGCCAACATTTTCCGCTGCATCGTTATACGACATACGTAGGTTGGCGTTGAAGTTATGATCTTTGGGGGCTTCCAGCGGGTTGGCGGTTTTCAGTTCAACGGTACCAGCAACGCCGCCCTCAACCAGGGAGGCTTTAGGTGATTTGTAAACCGCTGCCTGGGTAATCAACTCGGAAGGATACTGGTCAAAAGCAATCCAACGACTACCGGCGGTGTAACCACTGGTACTGGCTTGCTCGCGACCATTGAGTGTGGTTTGCACAAAGTCGCCATTCATACCGCGAATGTTCAACTGGGATGACTGGCCGCTGTCGCGCACGGTGGTCACACCGGGAATACGACCCAAGGCATCAGCGATGGATACATCGGGCAGTGAGCCAAGACTACCGGCATCCACCACGTCGACAATTTGATCGGCATTGCGTTTGGTATCAATCGCATTGAGCACAGTGCTGCGAAAGCCGGTGACCACCACTTCTTCGATATCGCCGCCCGCTTGCTGCGCGTAAACTGCCTGGGAGCCTGCCACCAGCGACATAGTCGAAACCAGCGCCAGCATCTGATTGAACTTGGGTTTTTTCATGATATGACTCTCTCCGTTGGAGATGTAACTTTTATTGTTATCAGCGGGGTATATGGGGTAGCTCGCCATCGGGCAAATACCCTGTTGACCACCCCGCCAACCTAAACAGAACTTATCTGTCGTGATGGATAGTCTGCTGAGAAGGATAGTAAGTTGACCACCTGGCGCTCACAATAGCGTGCATACGTATTCAAACCACCGCATACGTATGCATTTTTGCCCAGGGTGAATCCAAATTTTGTTTTGCATTTTTTGCCGGGAATGAAATAAGAATAGCCGCGAACCCAGGGGTTGCCAGCAATAAGCAGACAAATAAAAAAAGCCGCCGGATTTTGTTGCCAGCGGCGCAGTTCAGGGGAAAGGTATCAGCGGTATCAGTGACGGAAGAATCAACGCCTGAGACAGGCGTTTTTAAACGCTCCCAATTAACCTATTGACGGTATCAAGCAGTGGCAAAAAAGGCACCAAACGGTGGTAAATGCACCTGGCCTTGACTCAGGTCGGCACCGTGAAAGCCGTGACCATCAAGGGGTTGTACACCTGCAAGACTTCCCAAGCTGACGGAGGTCGGCTGATCCGATAAATTGAAAATCGCCAGGCATTTTTCCCCTTGGTATTCGCGCACAAACATCAAACAGCTATCCGGTGCCGGTAAAAAAGCAATGCTGCCAAGGCGCAATGTGTTTTGCGTTTTGCGCCAGTGCATAAAGCAGCGATAGGCGTTGAGTACCGACTGGGTGTTTTTTTCCTGCACATCCACCGCCTTGGTGTGATGCTCGGCGGGCACCGGCAACCAGGTTTTGGGGGCTTCGGAAAATCCGGCGTTGAGCGAAAATTCTTCCCAGGGCATAGGTGTGCGACAACCATCGCGGCCTTTGAACATGGGCCAGAAAGTGATGCCGTAAGGATCTTGTAGTTGATGCTGCTCAATATTGGCCTCTGTTAAACCCAGTTCTTCGCCCTGATAAGTACATACACTGCCCCGCAAGGACAACAAAAGGGCGTTAAATAATTTGGCTTGCTGATCGGCAAGGCTGGCATTGCCCCAACGCGAAATCACCCGGCGCACATCGTGGTTTCCCACCGACCAGCAGGGCCAGCCTTCGGCGAGATTTTTTTCCAGGGTTTCTACCGTTTGGCGAATGTAGCGGGCAGAAAACTGATCCACCAACAATTCAAAGCTGTAGGCCATGTGCAGGCGCTTATTGCCGGCGGTGTACTCCGCCATGGTTTTGAGCGAATCTTCCGACGAAATTTCCCCCAGGGTCACCGAGCCGGGATACTCATCCATGAGCGCGCGCAGGGATTCTAAAAACGCCAGGTTTTCCGGGCGGGTATTGTCGTAAATGTGGTATTGAAAGGCGTAGGGATTATCTTCCTTAAAACCGCGCCCCTTGCGTTCGGCGGCGGGCTTGAAGGGGTTGGCGCGCAGCGCCTTGTCGTGAAAACAAAAATTGATGGCATCCAGCCGCAGGCCGTCAACACCGCGCTTTAACCAGAACTCCACCTCTTGCAGTATTTGTTCGCGCACTGCAGTGCAGTGAAAATTTAAATCCGGTTGGGATTTTAAAAAGTTGTGCAAATAGTATTGCCCACGACGGGGCTCCCACTCCCAGGCGGAACCGCCAAAAATCGACAGCCAATTATTGGGCGGCGTGCCGTCAGCGCTGGGGTCGGCCCACACATACCAATCGGCCTTGTCGTTATCGCGGGATTCGCGGCTCTGCACAAACCAGGCGTGCTGATCTGAGGTGTGGCTGAGCACCTGATCGATAATAATTTTTAAACCCAGTTGATGGGCGCGCGCAATCAATCGATCAAAATCATCCAGGCTGCCAAAAATGGGATCAACGGCGCGGTAGTCGCTGATGTCATAACCAAAATCTTTCATCGGCGATTGAAAAAAAGGTGAGATCCAGATGGCATCCACACCCAGGCTGGCAATGTAATCCAGCTTGCTCATAATACCCGGCAAATCGCCAATACCATCGGCATTGGAGTCCATCAGGCTGCGGGGATAAACCTGATAAATAACCGCGCCACGCCACCAGGGAGAGGTTTGCATATCAGCGCGCCCCCCTGCCTGAAAAATGGCAAATGGCCGACGGATAGCGGAAACAAACGGCGAGACACATAGAATTTTCCTGACACATAACGGCATTGTTGTTATTGCACTCGCCTCGCAGCCAACTGCCAGACCAGCCTGTTAATCAACATACGCAGGCCGCTTTTGCGCCGCAATAGCCTACATACGTATGCATAGCGTCGAAGGCGGATTTCGGCGGCGCGGCGCGGCTGAATACGTATGTAGGCTATTGTCTTGCACCCGCGCAAAACCTACCGTAAGCCCTGTACGAATACCTATAACAGGCTCAGCTTATGAAATTTTCCACGCATCTTTTGTTCGCTTCTTTGCTGCTGGTGCTCAGCGGCTGCAAAAGCCCCAATGACTCCTCCGCTCAGATTGCACCCGGCGCACCCGGCGCTGCACCCACCTGGGCCTACTCAGGCAAAACCGGCATAGGCACCAGCTACGAGGCTTACCATCAAGGCCGCTTTAGCGACCAGGCCAGCACCGGCGCTGTCTCCAAAGTCTGGTTTTCATTGGCCGAGGGCATTGTGACCGAAACCATTTACGGCCTGATTCACGAGGCACAACTCAAGGACATGCAATTTTTTATCCAGGGCCCAGGGTTCTTGCACGAGGAAAAGCTCGACACTATCAGCGAGATTGATTACCTGCACAAAGATGCCCAGGGTCGGCCACTGTCTCTCGCCTATAAGCTGATCAATCGCGACAAACAAAACAGATACATCATTGAAAAGCACATCTTCACCGATCCGGATCAACACAGCCTGGTGATGAAGGTGATCTTTACCGCCAAGGTCGATGGCATTACCGCCTACTTGCAAGCCAATCCCCATATGGCCAACACCGGCAGCAACGACCGCGCCTGGATTAAAGGCCACACGGCCTTTGCACAAGAAGGCAATCGGGTACTCGCACTAAAAACCGACCCACTTCCCACCGCCAGCAGCGTAGGTTTTATCGGCGCTTCTGATGCCGCCACCCAATTGCGTCAAACCGGCCAACTCACTGCCTACAGCAGCACCGGCAAAACGCAAGGTAATGTCGCCCTTAACCTGCAAATGCCCTCGCTCCAACGCGGCACCACAGAGTGGCACTTTGCCGTGGGCTTTGGCGACTCAGCGGCTACCTCCGAAGCGGCCGCCAGCGCCAGCCTCAAACGCGGCTATGCCGAGGTGCTCGCCCATTACAACGGCCAGGGCCAACACCTGGGCTGGGAGGATTACCTGACCAGCCTGCCCGAACTGCAAAAGCTCACCGACACCACCACCGACCAGGGCAAATTGCTCTACACCAGCGCCCTGGTACTCAAAGCTCAGGAAGACAAAACCCACGCAGGCGCCTTGATCGCGTCCCTGTCCAATCCCTGGGGCGATAGCAAAGCCGCGACAAGCTCGCACACAGGTTACAAAGCGGTGTGGCCACGCGACTTTTATCAAGTGGCCATGGCTATGCTCGCCATGGGCGATCGCGAAACACCGCGCGTGGCTTTTGAGTATTTGCACAAAGTGCAGGTCACGGAAAACACACAGGGCTTTAGCGGCACACCCGGTTGGTTTTTGCAAAAAACCCAGGTCGACGGCCAACTCGAGTGGATAGCGGTGCAAATGGATCAAACCGCCATGCCCATCATGCTCGGCTGGCGTCTCTGGCAAGAGGGCGTGCTGAGTAACGACGAGGCTATTTATTGGTACGAAAAAATGCTGCGCCCGGCGGCGGATTTTCTTGCGCGCGGCGGCAAGGTAAAACTCGACTGGAGCGACATTGAAATTATTCCGCCGTTTACTCAGCAAGAGCGCTGGGAGGAACAGCAGGGTTATTCGCCTTCCACCACAGCGGCCATAGTGGCAGGCCTGGTCACCGGGGCCGACCTCGCGCGCCTGGCGGGCGATGAAGTCCGCGCAAGCGAATACCTGGCCGCCGCCGACCGCATGTCGGCAGCGATAGAAACTACCATGTTCACCACCCAGGGCTCGCTCAATGATACGACTGACAAAGGCACGATGAATGGCCGCTACTATTTGCGCATCACCGAAAACACCAACCCCAACGACCGCGCGCCGCTGGCAAACCGCAACGGTGTGGACATTGCCGATGAATCCCTGGTCATCGACGGTGGATTTCTCGAACTGGTGCGCTACGGCGTGCGCAGCGCTACCGACCCCTATGTGCTGGACACACTGCCAGAGCTCGACAATATGAATTTGCCCCATCACCTGCGTGTGAAATACGAATTCACCTTCCCCGGTGTTGAAGGCACCTTCCCCGGCTGGCGCCGCTACGGCATCGACGGCTACGGCGAGGACACAGACACAGGCCTGGGCTACGGCGCCATTGATTACACCATGAGCCCCGGCCAACGTGGTCGCGTCTGGCCCTTTTTTACCGGCGAGCGCGCCCACTATGAACTGGCCCGCGCCAAGGCCGAAGGCGGGATAACACCCGAGAAGATGGCGCAACTGAGCAATACTTATGTGAAGGCGCTGGAGTTGTTTGCCAACGAGGGTTTGATGTTGCCGGAGCAGGTGTGGGACGGCGTCGGTAATAACAGCGTCTACAATTATCCTGTGGGTGGCGGCACCAATTCAGCTACCCCTTTGGCGTGGACTCATGCGGAGTATGTGAAGCTGCTGCGCTCGTTGCGCGATCAACGCGTGTGGGATAGTTATTCGTTGGTGCAGGAGCGGTATGCAACGGGCGAGTGAGTTGATGGTGCCGTTAGCACGTGCGTGATGGGGGGATAGGGTTTTGCGACACGCCGTAAATCCTTCCCTGGAGGCTCGGGCGCAGCATCCCTGCTGCGCACGGTCGCTAAACCCTATCCCCCCACCCCGCACTCCCATCCCACTTCGCCTGCAAGAAAAAAGTGTGAGAGAAATGTGCGCAAGCACCAACAAAAAGTGAGGGAGAAAGTATAAAACTCCGAACAATGAATAGCGCGAGAACATCGAAGCTGGCACTCTCCCCCCACCAATCAAGCCTATTTTTTATGAATGCTTACGAAGGAAAATGTTGCAGAGTTACAGAAGGGGTTGGTGGGTGGGCGTATCTGAAACCCTCGCGTCAGGGATGACGCGAGGGAGCTACAAGGAAGTATTCATGCGTTTTCAGATACGCCCACCCACCAACCCCGTACCCAACCCAAAAAAGAACACCAAAAATCTAAACACTCAAGAAAGAAAAAATGAATAAAAAACCTCAACTCTCCTTCTGGCAAATCTGGAACATGTGTTTCGGATTCCTCGGCATTCAATTCGGCTTTGCCCTGCAAAATGCCAACGTCAGCCGAATATTTCAAACACTCGGCGCCTCCATCGACGCCATCCCCCTGCTCTGGATAGCCGCACCCGTCACCGGGCTCTTAGTGCAGCCGATTATCGGCTACATGAGCGACAAAACCTGGAATCGTCTCGGACGGCGGCGGCCTTATTTTTTGTACGGCGCCATCGCCGCCAGCCTCGCGCTGCTCTATATGCCCCACTCGCCCACGCTCTGGATTGCGGCGGGCATGTTGTGGATTATGGATGCGTCTATCAATGTCGCCATGGAGCCCTTTCGTGCGTTTGTGGGCGATATGCTGCCCGAGGAACAGCGCACGCGCGGCTTTACCTTGCAGAGTTTTTTTATTGGCGTGGGTGCAGTGGTGGCCTCGGCCCTGCCGTGGATGATGACCAACTGGTTTGGTGTGACCAATATAGCGTCCGAGGGGCAGGTGCCTGATTCGGTGATCTATGCGTTTAGTTTGGGTGGCTTGGTGTTTTTTCTGGCGGTGCTCTGGACGGTGGTCTCCACGCGCGAATATTCGCCCGAACAATTGGCAGCTTTTGAAGCCTATAAAGCGAAAAGCAAAAAACAACAAGATGCCAAGCAGCAAGAGCGCAGCCTCGCGAGTTGGTACCAAGGTGCGCTTGTGTGGCTGGCACTTGGGCTGGGGTTTGCGGCGCTGGTGCACTGGCGCCAGTGGGATGCGCAGTTGCATATTCTCGCTGCTATGGCGCTGGCGTTTGGTGTGTTGCAAGGGCTGGCGGGCGCATTGAAAGCACGGGGTGCGGTGAACAACGGTTTTTACGAAGTACCCAAGGATTTGTTTGCCATGCCGCGCACTATGGTGCAGTTGGCGGTGGTGCAATTTTTTTCCTGGTTTGCACTTTTTTCAATGTGGATTTACGCCACTGCTGGCGTGACCAGCCACCACTATGGCGCAGAGGACACCAGCTCCGCGCTCTACAATCAGGGTGCCGATTGGGTGGGTGTGCTCTTCGCCGCCTATAACGGCTTTGCGGCGCTGGCCGCTTTTGTGATTCCGATAATGGCCAATAAATACAGCCGCAAAACGGCGCACATTATTTGCCTTTGCCTGGGCGGGCTGGGGCTGGCATCGTTTGTGGTGATTGATGAGCCGCGCCTGCTGCTGTTGTCAATGATCGGTGTTGGTTTTGCCTGGGCATCCATTTTATCTATGCCCTATGCAATTCTCTCCTGCGCCCTGCCCGCCCATAAGATGGGCATTTATATGGGCATTTTTAATTTCTTTATTGTGATTCCGCAGATTATGGCGGCGAGCGTGCTGGGATTAATCATGCGCGAAATCTTTGCCAACCAGGCCATCTACGCGCTTTTGTGTGGCGGTGGGTTTATGCTGCTGGCAGCCGTCGCAACTTTGTGGGTTGAAGACAGGGAATAGTGCTACTGGGTTTTATTTTTTGGCACCACAGGAGCCGCGCACAATTAAGTTTGCGGGCAAGAGAAAGGATTCCACTGTTTGCCCCTCCACCAACTTCAAGAGATTTTCTACCAATAGTTCGCCCGCCAGGCGCGTATTTTGTTGGATGGTAGTGAGAGGCGGGTGGGTGTAAGACGCCATGGGCACATCGTCAAAACCAATCACCGACACCTGCCGGGGAATTTGCAGGCCCGCTTCTTCAATCGCCTTCATGGCACCTATGGCGATTAAATCACTCGCACCAAAAATACCGTCAAAGTTAACGCGACGTTGCTGCAATTGCAGCGCTGCTTTGTAGCCGGAATCTTCAGAAGTTTCTGCCGCGACTTGCAACGCTGGATCAAGGGGCACACCAGCCTCTTCCAAAGCCTTGGCATAACCCAGATAACGTTCGCGAAATTCCGGGCTGTGCTCGCTGTTATCTCCCAAAAACGCAATGCGTTTACGCCCAAGCTGCAAAAGATGTTTGGCCGCCGTGTAGCCACCATTGAAATTATCGCAACCAATCGACACTCCCGGCTGCCCCGGCAGCACCGGGCCCCAGGTAATAAAGTGGGCGCCCGCTTCGGTCAGGTGAATCAGCTTTTCCACGTAGGTCACATAATCGCCATAGCCAAGAAAAATGATGCCATCGGCGCGGTTGGCGTCTTCGTAATCAGCGTGCCAGTCTTCGCTAAATTGTTGAAAGGAAATGAGCAGGTCGTAGCCCTGATTGGCCGACGCGCGGGTAATACTGCCAAGCATGGAAAGAAAAAACGGATTGATCAGCGAATCGCCGGTGCCCTGATCTTCACACAAGAGCAGCGCAATGGTTTTGGTTTGCTTGGAGCGCAGGTTGCGCGCGTTTTTGTCGACCTTGTAATTCAGCTCGCGCGCAATCTGCTGCACCCGGCGACGGGTTTCTTCGTTAACCAGAGGGCTATTGCGCAGCGCGCGCGACACCGTAGGCTGGGAGACGCCTGCAAGGTAGGCAATATCGAAGGAAGTGGGTTTGTCGTCTTTCATAAGATGCGTCCCAATGGGTTCCGCCCTCTGTGGTCGAGCGGTTTTATTGTCATGCCGGTGAGTCTGGAGATAGTACACCAGCCGTCGGAGGCTGGACAGCTCGGCGGTGAGGTTTGCATCAGCGCGCAAGACGCTAAAAGCCCAGATGCAGATTGTCCAGGTAGAGGGTTTTTTCCTGCGCCAGTTGCACAGTGAACAAGCCAATCGAGCGTAGATCTTGCATATTCATTTCGCGCCCATCGGGCGCCCTGAGTATCTCCGCCAGCGCTATCTTTACCTGACTCTGGCCCGGCGCCAGTGTCAGGCGGCGATTAAATCGATCAGCGTAGGCCATATGACCCAAATCATGCTGCCGATCGTGAATACGGATCATCACCGGCAAGGGTTCGCTATCGGGATTAAAAACATCAAACACCAGATACTCATAACCGCGCCAATCTCCCAAAAACCAATCCAGGGCCACGCCGGAATAACGATCAGTGCCAAACACCAGTTTTAACGCGTAATACCCTTCGGTAGCATGCTGAGCAACACGCTCCACTCGCCCACTCCAACGCAGTAATTCACGCTGGGATTCAAAGCTGCCCAGCAGCGGAAACTGGCGCGCGGCATCCCACTGTACCCAGGCAACGCGCGTGACTGTTGTCAGCGGCCAAAGCAGCAACAAACTCACCGACATCCTTGCCAACCAAACCCAAGGCCGCGCCGCCATTGACCAAAACAACCCCAGGCCCGCGCCTAATAGATTGTTGGCCACATCCAGCCAGCTTGCCTGGCGCCCCAGTTTGGATTGCAGCCATTCAATGGCAATGCCACCCACGAATACCAACATCATCCAGCCGAGCGCGGCAATCCATGACTTCACCGGCCAGAGTCTATGTACCAGACACATAAGCACTGCAAAGAAAACAATATGCCCAAGATTCCACAAGGCACGATAAAGCGGCGGCGAAAGCCAATCAGGTCCACCCACAAAAAACAGCGGGCTGGATGCCAGCACCAGGATTAACAGCAGAAGATCAAGGCCACGCAAAGATCGCAAAAACTTCATCAATAACGCACCTCACCCATGCCATTAAACTGCTTGGCCAGGTTGGTGGCGTAGTTGTCAGTCATACCGGCGATGTAATCAATGATGCTCATCAGCGCCAGGTAGTGATAGTTGCCTTCGCGCTTGAAGACGGCGGGGTGAAAATTATTGTCGCCGATCAGCGCAATCACGCGATTGTCTTTGTAGCTGGTGTGGTTTTGATTGTCCAAACACGCATAAACTGCGCTGCAAATGGTTTTTAGCAATGTCGCCATGGTGGCATAGGCGCCTATCTCCAACTCGATACGTCGCGCATGATTAAAAATTTTGCGCTTGGCCAAATCCTTGGCTGCCTGCACTGCGGTTTTTACCCGCTCATCGCACAGGGAAATCAAATCACCCTGCACCTCGCCGCGTAAAAACTCATCCTGATGGCGAATAAACGCCTGGGTACCGGCACTGATAAACGCATCAATAACCTTGCCGCGCACCAGTGCCGGTTTGCGCCCGTCGTTGACCTTGCCAAGCGTGCGCTCAAGGTCAGCCAGTTGCGGTGAATCCGCAATCACCGGGCGCAGAATGTCGTAGATCTCCGACCACTGGAGAATGCCCATTTCCAAACCGTCTTCCAAATCAATAATGCCGTAACAAAAATCGTCGGCAGCTTCCATTAAATACACCAGCGGGTGGCGGCAGTACCAGTTGTCGCCGCGACGAATAAGGCCCGTCTTTTGCGCTATTTCGTGAAAATAATGCAGCTCCGCCTGAAACACGCCGTACTTATTGGGCTTGGGGTGCAGCTCTTGGTGGATAGACAGGGAACACCAGGGATATTTAATTGATGAGGCCAGGGTGGCGTAGGTGAGGCGCATACCGTCATGAAACTGGTGGTACTCGGCAGTGGTAAGCACACGCAAGCCTTGGGCATTGCCTTCAAAAACCCGCACATCGGCTTGCTCGGCAGGCGTGAGTGGCCGCAGGTATTCGGCGCCCTCTTTTTGAAACCAGTTGCGAATAGCCTCTTCGCCTGTGTGACCAAAAGGCGGGTTGCCAATATCGTGAGCCAGGCAACTGGCCTGCACGATATCGCCAATATCCGTGGGCAAAATCGGTGCGGGTAAATCGCCTTTGTCTTTAAGCGCCTGGCCCACGCGAATACCCAGAGTTCGCCCCACACAGGCCACCTCCAGGCTGTGGGTCATGCGATTGTGCACATGATCGTTGGTGGCCAGTGGATGCACTTGCGTCTTGCGCGCCAAGCGGCGAAAGGCACCGGAGAAAATAATTTTGTCGTGATCCGAGTGAAAGGGCGAGCGCCCTTCTTCATCTTTTACCGAGCGCTGCCCCAGGCGCTCGGCGCAGAGGAGTTGGTGCCAGTTCATTGCCATGGTTCATCTCTTATTTACGAAGCACCGATTTTCCAATGCTGTTTGATTTCGTCCTGCGTAAGTGGGTAATAAACCCACTCTCGCCCATCTTTCTTCTTACCAAACAAATGCAGCTTCACCAAAGCATTGAGATCGTTGGCGGCGGTGTTGTAAGAGCACGCCAGGATTTCCTTAACTTGGTTGGCAGTAAATTCACTTTGCACCCGCCCCATTGCCGCATGAAAAATGTTTTGCTGTCGCGAGTTCAGCTCGCGCAGAATGCCAGTGCGCCATAACCATTGGTTAAACTGCTGGACCTCTGCAATGGATTTCTCGCAGTGGTGTTTAAAATCTGTCACTGCACGACAAATGACCGCGCATTGATGATCAATAAAATACGTCATGTCCATATCATCTGTTTCCGTATAGAGATAGGACTTACCGTATGGGACCACGGCTTTTTTTAGTAAATTGCTAATGGAAATATAGCGAAATGCACCGTAGTTTTTGCTAAACATAAACCAATAAAACAATGCACGCGCTACCCGACCATTGCCATCACAAAAGGGGTGCTCATAACCTATAACAAAATGAATCTGAATAGCCTTGATCAGCGGATGTATATAATCGCTGGAGTCCATATCATCGTGTGACCTATTGACCCAATCACAGAAGCCTTGCAAACGCTGCTGCAAGCCCTTCGCAGGTGGCGGTTGATGCAGAATGTTGCCGTCACGATCCTCCACCACCACATCATCACGGGCGCGAAAGACACCCGGAAGATAGCGCTCATCATCTATGCCCTGCACTCCCGTTTTGTGTAACTCCAGCAGCATGGCCAGTGTCATGGGTTGGCTGCGAGCCTCCCAGGCAAAGCGCATCATACGCAAATTGCCGAGAATCATTCGTTCATCCAGGGTGCGCGGCTCCCGTCCACGCTTGAGCATTTCCTTGGCAGCGAGGGTTGTGGTTGCCGCGCCCTCCAGCTGGCTGCTGCTGATGGCCTCATCTTCAATCAAATCGTTAAACAGATATTGCAGGTGTTCTGTTTCACCCAGTTGATTCAGGGTCCATTCGAGCGCAGCAGTGGTTGTTTGCTGATCCACCAGAGACTGGCACTTCTGAATGCTGGCAATAGGCACCCAGTGAGCCTTGGGAAGTGATGGGAGGGCCGCTGACCAATTCAGCGCACGAGCGCCGCGCCCTAGTTTTAACAACGCCCAAGCGCCATTCACATCCAGCCCATCGGGTACACGGTGGCGAAATTCGTCGTAGGCCAAATACCTGCCCTGATCATCCACCGGGCTCAATAAGTACCTCATATAGGGAGATTGTCCCAGCCCCTGATAACCCGCTATCAGGTCTTTATAGGGGCTTGGGGGTAGCTGCTGCGGCGAGGGCGGGCGCTTGATCATCACTTATCTCAAATTTACTCAATTTTGAGATGACTATAGTCCTTATCTCAGCTCATCTCAATATTTGCAAATTTTGAGATGAGCTGAGACAAACATCTCGGGCCAAGGGTGCACCATCCCGACCCAAGCGCACCAAGCCTTTGCACAAAGAAGGCGCACCAAATCCCTCCAGCCAACACCTCTGAGACAGCCACAATCCACTCGCCCTACGTCATTTAACCTATTGATCTATCAGACTTTTACGCCAAACCGCCGATTGATCTCACCATCGAATCCACCCTTGGCACAGTTTCTGCTGAATACCATCTTGCATACAAGACGGTATTTACCCACGCAGGACACGCAATGATCGACACACTGGGCTGGACACTTGACGACTGGCTGAGCGCCTACCGCGACCGGGGCGCCAACCCCCGCGACTTGCTCGCCTCACTGCGCAAGCAGCTGCGCGCCGACGACCCGGCGTGGATCTATATTCTTTCGAATGCCGAGCTGGAAGCCCAGCTCAAGGCGCTGGAGGCCGCCGGGCCAGAGGCTCGCCAACTGCCCCTTTTCGGCGTGCCCTATGTTGTCAAAGACAATATCGATGTGGCTGGCCTGCCAACCACCGCTGCCTGCCCCGCCTTTACCTATATTGCCGAGCGCGACGCTACCAGCGTGGCACGGCTGCGCGCCGCTGGCGCCATACTCCTGGCCAAAACCAATCTCGACCAGTTTGCCACCGGCCTGGTGGGCACTCGCTCGCCCTATGGCGCTGTGCCCAATGCCTTTGATGCCGCACTGGCATCTGGCGGCTCCAGCTCCGGCTCGGCGGTGGCGGTGGCCAGTGGGCTCTTTCCTTTTAGCCTGGGCACGGATACCGCCGGTTCCGGTCGGGTGCCCGCGGGTTTTAACAATATCGTTGGCCTCAAGCCCACCAAGGGACGCTTTAGCACCCTGGGCGTGGTACCCGCCTGTCGCAGCCTGGATTGTGTGTCGATTTTTGCGCTGAGCGTGAGCGATGCTGAAGCTGTCGCAGTCGTGACAGAAGGCTTCGATGCCGAAGATCCCTACTCCCGCATTCAACCCGCCGCAGCCCAATATTTTTCTACGCGCCCACGCCTGGGCATTCCCGCCAGCCTGCCCTGGTTTGATGACGCAGGCTACGAAGCCGCCTGGCACAGCAGCCTGCAACAGATGCAAGACCTGGGCGCAGAATTGGTGCCTATTGATTTCACGCCCATGAAAAATTTGGCGCTGTTGCTCTATGGCGGCCCTTGGGTGGCCGAGCGCCACGCCGCCGTCGCAGAGTTTATGAGCCAACACGCTGAAAAAATGAATCCTGTGGTGCGCGGCATTATCGAGCAGGCACGCAATTTTTCGGCGACAGACGCCTACCGCGCCGAATACCGCCGCGCGGCGCTGGCGCGCGACATTCAAACACTCATGGCCTCGGTTGATGCACTGCTGGTACCCACGGCACCGCGCTTGCCGAGCATCGCTCAAGTAGAAGCTGACCCGGTCGCCGTCAATAGCCAGTTGGGCACCTGGACCAATTTCGTCAATCTCGCCGACTGCTCTGCCCTGGCACTGCCCGCCGGTTTCTGTGCCGATGGCCGCCCCTTTGGCATCACCCTGATCGCACCTGCCTGGCAAGACGCCGCCTTGGCCACGTTTGGCAAGCGCTGGCAAAGCGCATTGGCATTGCCCCTGGGCGCCACTGGCCGCACCCTGCCCGCACAAACGCCATCCACACAAACGCCGCCAGGTTATGTACGCCTGGCGGTAGTGGGCGCGCACCTCACCGGCATGCCGCTTAACGGCCAGCTGCAAGAGCGCAAAGCGCTGTTTGTGGAAAGCACCTACACCGCCAGCCACTACAAACTTTTTGCCCTGCCCAACACCACGCCACCCAAACCCGGATTGATTCGCGCCGCCGATAGTGGGCGCGAAATTATCGTCGAGCTGTGGGATGTGCCGGTGCAGCACTTCGGCAGTTTTGTTGCGCTCATTCCCGCGCCTTTGGGCATAGGCACGCTGACATTAAAAGATGGCCGCGAGGTGAAAGGTTTTATTTGCGAAGGCGCTGCGGTTGAAGGCGCTACCGACATCACCCACCTGGGTGGTTGGCGCGCTTATATCCAGTCACTGGCGGCATAAACAAAAAATTCGCATCCAAAAAAATTCGCATCGGAGAAGTAAGATGTTACACACAGTCCTGATTGCAAACCGCGGCGAGATTGCCGTGCGTATCGCCAAAACCCTGAAAAAAATGGGTGTGAAATCGGTGGCGGTCTATTCCGATGCGGATCGCAACTCAGCCCATGTCACGGCCTGTGATCATGCCATTTGCCTGGGTGGCAACACCGCTGCCGAAAGTTATTTAAAAGCCGAGTTGATTCTCGCCGCCGCCAAGCAAACCGGCGCCCAGGCGATTATTCCCGGCTACGGCTTTTTATCTGAAAACGCGGGCTTCTGTGAAAAGTGCGAAGCCGAAGGCATTGCGTTTTGCGGCCCCACGCCCGAACAAATTCGCCAGTTTGGTTTAAAGCACACCTCGCGCGAGCTGGCCGAACAGGCAGGTGTACCCCTCACTCCCGGCACTGGCTTGCTCGGCTCGGTAGAAGAGGCCATAGCCTCGGCGGCCAAACTCGGCTACCCGGTGATGCTCAAAAGCACCGCTGGTGGTGGCGGTATTGGCTTAACGCGCTGCAACAGTGAAGCGGAATTGGTGAATGCCTACGAAAGCGTCAAGCGTTTGGGGCAAAACTTTTTTAGCGACTCGGGCGTGTTTCTCGAACGCTTTGTCGATAACGCCCGTCATGTGGAAGTGCAAATTTTTGGCGATGGCCAGGGTAATGTGTTGGCGCTGGGCGAAAGGGATTGCTCACTGCAAAGGCGCAATCAAAAAGTGGTGGAAGAAACCCCGGCGCCCAAGCTGCCCACGGCCACCCGCGAAAAACTGCTGGCTGCCTCTGTCAGCCTGGGCAAGATGGTCAACTACCGCTCCGCGGGCACCATCGAATATATCTACGATCCAGCGCGGGATGAATTTTATTTTCTCGAAGTCAACACACGCTTGCAGGTAGAGCATCCAATTACGGAGGCCTGCACCGGCGTAGACCTGGTGCAGTGGATGATCCTCACCGCCGCTGGCACACCGCCGGATTTGAATATCACTGTTAATCCCCAAGGCGCTGCGATTGAAGTGCGCTTGTACGCCGAAGACCCGGTGCGCGATTTCCAGCCCTCACCGGGCCTACTCACCGATGTGGTTTTTCCCGATTGGGCGCGCATAGACACCTGGGTAGCCACAGGCACCGAAGTCTCGCCCTACTATGATCCGATGATCGCCAAGATTATTGTCTACGGCAAAGACCGCGCCGATGCCATTGCCAACATGAGCGCTGCGCTCAACGAAACCCGCGTTGCAGGCATTGCCACCAATCTGGATTATTTGCGTCAGATAATTGCGTCAGAATTTTTCGCCAGCGGCGATGTGGCCACCAATAAACTCGCCAGTTTTAATTACTCACCACCGGTGGTAGAAGTGCTGCAACCTGGCACCTACACCAGTGTGCAGGATTACCCCGGCCGCGTGGGCTTTTGGAGTGTGGGCGTGCCCCCTTCAGGCCCGATGGACGATTACGCCTTTCGTTTGGCCAACCGCATTGTGGGCAACCACGAAAGTGCCGCCGCGCTCGAATACACCATCATTGGCCCCAAACTAAAATTTCATCAGGATGCCGTTATCGCACTCACGGGCGCGTCCTCACCGGCCAAACTCGACGGAGAACTGATTCCCTTCTGGCAACCGGTAGCCATTAAAGCCGGACAAATTCTCGAAGTGGGCAAAGCGGAGCAAGGCTGTCGCGGTTATCTCGCCGTGCGCAATGGCTTTGATGTGCCCGTGTATTTGGGCAGCCGCTCCACTTTTGCGCTGGGGCAATTTGGCGGCCACGCGGGCCGCACGCTGCGCGCCACCGACATGCTACCCATCAGCAACCCGGCTATCGCCGCCTGCACCACACCCGCACCCGCCTACGCACCTGCGGCAGCACCGGCGGCGTTAATTCCCGAATGCTTTGCCAAAACGGAAGCAACCACTGAATGGGAAATCGGTGTGCTCTACGGCCCCCATGGCGCGCCGGATTTTTTCAAACCCGAAGCCATAGCGATGTTTTTCTCGACCGCCTGGGAGGTGCACTACAACTCCAACCGCCTGGGCATCCGTTTGAACGGCCCCAAGCCAACCTGGACGCGCAGCGACGGCGGCGAGGCGGGCTTGCACCCATCCAATATCCACGACACTGAATACGCCATAGGCTCCATCAACTTTACTGGCGACATGCCGGTTATTCTCACCAAAGACGGCCCCAGCCTCGGCGGCTTTGTCTGCCCGGTGACTATTGTGAAAGCGGAGCTGTGGAAAGTTGGCCAGGTAAAACCCGGCGATAAAATTCGCTTTGTGCGCATGAGCTTTGATGACGCCTTGAATTTGGAAAAAGCACAGGACGCTGCCATTGCCGCACTGGCGCCTATTGGCAAGATAGCAACAACACCCATAGTGCCACCGGCAAATACCCTATCTGAATGCATACTCGCGTCACTGCCACCCGAAGGCAGTCGGCCGCTGGTGAGCTACCGCCAGGCGGGCGACAAATATATTTTGCTGGAATACGGCGACAATATTCTCGAACTGAGCCTGCGCCTGCGCGTGCACGCGTTGATGGAAGCACTCAAGGCCACGCCCATCGCAGGTATTATCGAACTCTCCCCCGGTGTGCGCTCGCTGCAAATTAACTACGACAGCCGCGTGATTCACCAGCAGAAACTAATCGAAAACCTCCTGGTGATTGAACACACCCTGGGCGACGCGCGCGACATCAAGGTACCCAGCCGCATTGTTCACCTGCCCATGGCGTTTGAAGATTCCGCCACTCTGGATGCGGTTGCGCGCTATCGCCAGTCGGTGCGCGACACAGCGCCCTGGCTGCCAAGCAACACAGAATTTATGCGGCGCATTAACGGCCTGGATTCAGTAGATCAGGTAAAACAAATCCTGTTTGAAACCAGCTATATGGTGCTTGGCCTCGGCGATGTTTACCTGGGTGCGCCCTGCGCTGTGCCGGTTGATCCGCGCCATCGTTTACTCACCTCCAAATACAACCCGGCGCGCACCTACACCGCCGAAGGCACTGTGGGTATCGGCGGCGTGTACATGTGTATCTACGGTATGGATTCACCCGGCGGCTACCAGCTGGTGGGCCGCACCCTGCCTATCTGGAATAAATTCTTGAAAAACCCGGTATTCGAACAGGGTGAGCCCTGGCTGCTGAAGTTTTTCGACCAGGTTCGCTATTACGAAGTCACCGAAGCAGAACTCACCGCCCAACGCGAAGCGTTTCGCGAAGGCCGCTTGAGTCTAAAAATTGAAGACAGCTATTTCAGCCTCGCCGAGCATGAAGAATTCCTTGCACAAAATGCAGCGAGCATCGCCGAATTTAAAACCAAACAACAAGCGGCCTTCACTCGCGAAGTCGCGCTGTGGCAGGCCGACGAAGCGGAAAAAGTGGACGCCGCCCTGCAAGTCAAAATCAACTCCGGCCCGATTGATGTGGACGGTCACGCGATTACCGCCGATATCAGCGGCAATATCTGGAAGCTGCTGGTTGAACCAGGCCAAAACGTAGAGCCAGATCAACCCCTGTTGATTGTCGAGGCAATGAAAATGGAATTTTCGGTTTACGCCGACCGCGCCGCCAAAGTCAGCGCCATTCACTGCGAGCCGGGCAAGCAAGTTAACGCCGGTGACCTGCTGCTGGTGTTGGAAGAATTGATTCTGGAAGAACTCGCCGACTAGGGCCAATTGAGACACACCCATGAAGCTGATTAAAAACGAAAAAGCCAAAAAGCCGGAGGAGGCGCGCACCAATTTGACGGAGCGCATCTACCAAAAGCTGAAGGAAGATATTTTTTCGTTTCGGCTCTTGCCCGGCGATCGTTTTACCGAAAACGAAATTGCCGAACGCATGGCCGCCAGTCGCACGCCGGTGCGCGAAGCGCTAACCCGCTTGCAGCGCGAAGGTTTTGTGGATGTGTCTTTTCGCAGCGGCTGGCAAGTCAAGCCGTTTGATTTTCGTCAATTCGAAGACTTGTACGACGTGCGCATCGTACTGGAAATGGCGGCGGTAAAGCGACTGTGCGAAATGGAACCAGGCCCCAACCTGGAGGATTTGAAACGTATTTGGCTGGTATCACCCGATGAGCGGTTGCAAGACGGCCCCAGTGTCTGCGCCCTGGATGAGCGCTTTCACGAGCAGCTGGTAGAAGCCACTGGCAACCTGGAAATGGCGCGCATCCATCACGATTTGACCGAGCGGCTGCGCATAGTGCGCCGCATAGATTTCACCAAAGGCTATCGAGTAGAAGCCACCTACGAAGAGCACGGCAAGATACTGCGCAATGTTATCGAAAGGCGCATCGACGATGCGCAGCGACTACTGCGTATTCATATCGAAGCCAGCAAAGCCGAGGTGCGCAAAATTACGCTGCATATGCTCTACGAAGCACAGCAGCAGCATCCGCCCGCGAGCGACTAAAGCCAGTAAATTTTTTTTGCCGTAAGTGTAGTAACCGTCGATAACAGGTCGACAAAAGCCGTCGACAACAATAAGAGCCAAGGCCAGAGATTTCATGATGAAACTCCACCAAGGTTCAATCAAGACAAAGAAGTAACAGGGAGTTAACCCTTAAACCACGACCAGGTGTACTAACCCACTACAGACACAACGGAGCTTGACCCATGAAGCTGAAAAAACTAGCAAAAAATGTCGGTAAGTTCGGCATAGCCTGCGGATTAACCCTCTCTGCCTTTGCCACCTATGCGGCTGACACCATCAAGGTAGGTGTACTCCACTCACTGTCCGGCACCATGGCCATTTCAGAAACCACCCTGAAAGACACCATGCTGATGCTGATCGAAGAGCAAAACAAAAAAGGTGGCCTGCTCGGCAAGAAACTTGAAGCCGTAGTGGTTGACCCTGAGTCCAACTGGCCCTTCTTCGCGGTAAAAACCCGCGAACTGCTGGAGCAGGAAAAAGTGGCTGCTATTTTCGGCTGCTGGACATCGGTATCGCGTAAATCGGTACTGCCAGTGGTTGAGGAATTGAACGGCCTGCTCTTCTACCCCGTGCAGTACGAAGGTGAAGAATCCTCGCGCAATATCTTTTACACAGGTGCGGCACCAAACCAGCAAGCCATTCCGGCGGTTGATTACCTAATGAATGAAATGAAGGTAAAACGCTGGGTGCTCGCAGGTACCGACTATGTGTACCCACAAACCACCAACAAAATTCTGGAAGCCTACCTTAAATCCAAGGGCGTGGCCGAAGAAGACATCATGATCAACTACACGCCTTTCGGTCATTCTGATTGGCAAAACATTGTGGCGGACATCAAGCGTTTTGGCTCAGCGGGCAAGAAAACTGCAGTGGTCTCTACCATCAATGGCGATGCCAACGTGCCTTTCTATCGCGAACTCGCCAACCAGAAAATTACTGCGGAAGACATTCCGGTGGTTGCCTTCTCGGTGGGTGAAGAAGAACTCTCCGGTATTGACACCAAGCCTCTGGTAGGCCACCTGGCTGCCTGGAACTACTTTATGAGCGTGGAAGATCCTACCAACGACGCCTTTATCAAAACCTGGAAAAGCTTCATCAAGAACCCCAAGCGCGTCACCAACGACCCCATGGAAGCACATTACATTGGCTTTAACATGTGGGTAAAAGCGGTAGAGAAAGCGGGTTCAACCGATACCGACAAAGTGATCGATGCCATCGTGGGTGTCGAAGTGCCTAACCTGACTGGCGGTGTGAGCAAAATGCTGCCCAACCACCACATCACCAAGCCAGTGTTAATTGGTGAAATTCAGGAAGACGGTCAGTTCCTTACCGTATGGCAAACCGAAGGTCTGGTTCCCGGTGACGCCTGGTCTGATTACCTGCCCGAGAGCAAAGACCTGATTTCCGATTGGACCAAGCCCATCAACTGTGGCAACTACAACACTGTAACCAAAACCTGCGGCGGCGCTGCTCGTTAATACCCATCGACCGGCTCTCCCTTTGGGAGCGCCGGTTTTTTTTGCCCACTTGAAAGAGTAAAGAGGATTTATGCCTGGTTTCACCTTGAGTTTACAGAGGTTGCACCACGGCTTTCTGGCCCTGCTGGCAACACTGATGTTAATGCACACCAGCCTGGCTAACGCCGATGAGGCCGCAAGCGCACAGGAAGAATTTTCAGCAGCCGTCAGCGCCATCGCCAGCGCCAGCCTCAATCAACGAGGGCGGGCAGTGGCTCAAGTTGCCGAGTTGCGCCATGAGCGTAGCGATGAAGTTATTTCTGCCTTGCAACAGAACAATCTCTACGCCGACCGCAGCAAACCCCCAGTGGTGGGTATAGCCCTGGAAGACGGCAAGTACGTGTATGCCGACAGCGGCGCACCTATGGATGCCGAAACGGCCACAAGCCTGCGCCGTATTCCCATTAACAACAGCATGCGTTCCCAGCTGCGCTCACTGCTGGCGCAAATGAACCTGGACGACAAAAATCCGCGCACCCGCGAGCAGGCCGTGATCCGCATGATTATCGATGGCCTGGATGAAGATTCCCTTGCGCTGCTGCAAAGCCGACAAGCCATCGAAGCCACCGACAGGGTGCAAACGGCCATCAAGCTGGCTTTTGCGGTACACAATATTCAGCACGAATCTGCCGAGGTGCGGATCGATGCCATCAGCGTACTGGAGCGCTCGCTGCAACCCGTTGCGCGCAACACGCTGGTCAATGTCGCCAGCAACGATCAAAACCGTCAGGTACGCGAAGCGGCCGAGCAGGCCATTGTCTCTATTGATTCACGTATTGGGGTTTTTCGCTTTACCGAGAATGTTTTTTTTGGTTTGAGCCTTGGCTCGGTACTCTTACTGGCTGCCATTGGCCTGGCCATTACTTTTGGTGTGATGGGCGTCATCAATATGGCCCACGGCGAGCTGATGATGATCGGCGCCTACACCACCTGGGTTATTCAGCAAACCTTTCCCGATCACATTGGATACAGCCTGCTGATGGCAGTGCCCGCCGCGTTTTTGGTCGCCGGGCTTATTGGCATTGCCATGGAGCGCGGCGTAATTCAGTTTTTGTACGGCCGGCCGTTGGAAACCCTGCTGGCTACCTTCGGTATCAGCCTGATTTTGCAACAGGCGGCGCGCAGTATTTTTTCACCACTCAATCGCGCAGTGAGCCTACCGGATTGGATGAGCGGCTCACTGGTGATCAACCCGGTTTTTTCAATTACCTACAACCGCTTGTACATTTTGATTTTCGGCTTACTGGTGTTTTTTGCGCTGATGCTGATTTTGAAAAAGACCTCGCTGGGTTTAAAGGTGCGCGCCGTCTCGCAAAACCGTGCCATGGCCCGCGCTGTGGGCGTGCGTGCCAACTGGGTAGATGCACTCACTTTTGGTTTAGGTTCGGGCATTGCCGGCGTTGCGGGCGTTGCGCTATCGCAACTCACCAACGTCGGCCCCAACCTGGGCCAGGCCTACATCATCGACTCCTTCATGGTGGTGGTGTTTGGCGGCGTGGGTAATCTCTGGGGCACCCTGGTGGGCGCTATGGGGCTGGGAATTTTTAACAAGTTTCTCGAACCCTATGCCGGTGCGGTCATGGCCAAGGTGTTAGTGCTGGTGATGCTGATTCTGTTTATTCAAAAACGGCCCAAGGGACTCTTCCCGCAAAAAGGCCGCGCTGCGGCGGATTAACGCCCACACATCCAAAGCACTGACTCTATTTACAACGGGACCCCGTTATGTTGACGAAGCGATTATTAACCAACGACAAGGGCGGCATGATAGTGCTGGGCTTGATCGCGCTGGCAGCAGTGCTGGTGCCCTTGTGCAACCTGCTAATCCCCGAAGGATCCAGCTTTCATATTTCTACCTACACAATGACCTTGTTCGGGCGCATTCTGTGTTTTGCTCTGCTGGCACTGGCGGTAGATTTGATTTGGGGTTACTGCGGCATTCTCTCCCTCGGCCACGGCGCTTTTTTTGCGCTGGGTGGCTACGCCATGGGCATGTACCTGATGCGTCAAATTGGCGACCGGGGTGTGTATGCGAACCCGGAATTACCGGACTTTATGGTGTTTTTAAACTGGGATTCCCTACCCTGGTACTGGTACGGCTTTGATATGTTCTGGTTTGCGATGCTGATGGTGATACTGGTGCCCGGTGTGCTGGCATGGGTGTTTGGCTGGCTGGCGTTTCGCTCACGCGTCACCGGCGTTTACTTTGCCATTATCACCCAGGCGCTTACCTACGCCCTGATGCTGGCCTTTTTCCGCAACGCCATGGGTTTTGGTGGCAACAACGGCCTCACGGACTTTAAAGACATACTCGGCTTTCCCATTACCGCGCAAGGCACCCGCGCCACGCTATTCTTTTTGTCGGCCCTGGCATTGATTCTGGGTTATCTCGCCTGCCGCTACATAGTCACTTCGCGCATGGGCAAAATTATTGTGTCGATTCGCGATGCTGAAAGCCGCACACGTTTTTGTGGCTACCAGGTGGAATCCTACAAACTCTGGCTGTTTGTTTTTTCCGCCGTACTCGCAGGCATTGCCGGTGCGCTTTATGTACCGCAAATCGGCATTATCAACCCCGGTGAATTTTCGCCACTCAACTCCATTGAATTGGTGGTGTGGGTAGCCACGGGCGGGCGCGGCACTCTCTATGGCGCAATTGTTGGTGCTTTCTCGGTGAACTACCTGAAAACCCTGTTCACCACCTGGTCACCCGAAACCTGGCTGTTTGTGTTGGGCGGGCTGTTTGTGTTGGTTACCCTGGTATTACCCAAAGGGTTGGTGGGCTTAATTGCGCGGTTTAAAAAATCCACACCCGCAAAAACCACAACGAGCGACGAATTAACCTCCACCGAACACGCAATACCGGAGGCAAAAGAATGAATATTCTCTCCCAGGTACGTCGCAGCCTTGGCCAACGCGACCCCAACTTTGGTGCGCCTCTGGATACCACCCACGGCCCCATTTTGTATGTGGAAGGTATCACTGTTAGCTTCGATGGCTTTCGCGCACTCAACAATCTCAACCTCTATATCGACGAGGGCGAACTGCGCTGCATTATCGGCCCCAACGGCGCCGGTAAAACCACCATGATGGATGTGATCACCGGCAAAACCAAACCCGATGCAGGTAGTGTGTACTTCGGCCAGCAAATTAATTTGCTGGAGTTGTCCGAACACCAAATTGCGCGGGGGGGTATTGGCCGAAAATTCCAAAAGCCAACCGTGTTCGAGGCCCTGAGTGTTTACGAAAACCTGGAGCTGGCCACCGCCGCCGACAAGCGCGTCTGGTGGACACTCACCCGCGCAATCAACTCTGCCCAGCGCTACCAGATTGAAGAAACCCTGGTGCAAATTGGCCTGGCGGAACAGCGCCACCAAAACGCCGGTGCCCTCTCCCACGGTCAAAAGCAGTGGCTGGAAATTGGCATGCTGTTAATGCAAAGCCCGCGTGTGCTGCTGGTGGACGAACCCGTGGCCGGTATGACCGGCGAGGAAACGGAAAAAACCGCCCAGCTGTTGGTATCCCTCGCGGGTAAGCATTCGGTGGTGGTGGTGGAGCACGATATGAAATTTGTGCGCTCCATTGCGCGCAAGGTCACGGTACTGCACCAGGGCTCGGTACTCACCGAGGGCACCATGGATCAAGTGCAGAACGATCCCAAGGTGATCGAAGTTTATCTGGGCGAATAACGCCAAAACACATTTGGAACAGGCGAGCACCATGCTGGAAATCAACAAGATCAATCAATACTACGGCCAAAGCCATATCCTCTGGGATCTATCGCTCAACCTGCGCCCCGGCAGCTGTGGCTGCCTGATTGGCCGCAACGGCGTAGGCAAAACCACTTTGCTCAAATGCATCACCGGCCTGTTACCCATTCGCGACGGGCAATTGCAGTTTGATGGCAAAGAAGTGAGCAAGCTCACCCCCGAAGCCCGCGCCCGCAGCGGCATTGGTTATGTACCCCAGGGGCGCGAAATTTTCCCGCTGCTGACGGTAGAAGAAAACCTGAAAATTTCTTTGGGCGCACGCAAAGACAAATCGCGCTTTATCCCCGGTTTGATTTACGAACTTTTTCCGGTACTCAAGGAAATGAAAAATCGCCGCGGCGGCGACCTTTCCGGTGGCCAACAACAACAGCTCGCCATCGGACGCGCCCTGGTGCTCGACCCCAAGCTGTTGATTCTGGACGAACCCACCGAAGGCATTCAGCCCAATATCGTGCGCGATATCGGCGAAGTCATTCGCAAGCTCAACCGCGAATTCAACCTCACGGTGTTGCTGGTAGAGCAAAAGCTGCCCTTCGCCCGCCGGGTAGCGGATGACTTTTTTATTATGGAAAAAGGCAGTGTGGTGGCCACCGGGCCTATTGCGGATTTGAATGAGGGATTGGTGCAGAAGTATCTGAGCGTTTAGCCTTTGAAAAACTACCTGCGTTGCCATCGCGGCGTTAAAAACAGACTCAAAATGCTCATTTACTCCATGTAAACTCCGCTTTTTCGCCTGTTTTTGCCTT